>JAGGXN010000113.1 GCA_021163065.1 Archaeoglobaceae archaeon
CACGAAGGGTTTCGGGAGAAGAAGCTTGGTTGAATCAGTATTTAGTTCGTTTAAACAACGAGTAAAGATATTCTTCTGCTCGATTACAGCTAAAAATCCTATTAGATGTTGGAATCTGTTTTGTAAGCTGTTCATGTGGTACTACAATCATTTGAGGTGTATTTGTGTTAAGTGGACAGGTCTTTATCAATGATGAATGGAAAGCTTAAATTGAGCTTGCAAATTCTCAAAAAAGGGTTTAATTATTATCCAAGACTGATTGAAATTGGTTAAATGCTTTAACTAAGTTTCCTTTTCCTTAATCCTCTAATATCCAAATTAAAGCTCAGCGTATCACTTATGCTGAACGTATCCAATTCAAAAACATTTTTATTTTCAGCTTGCAAAAGCGAAGCAATGAAGTTTAAAGGCGTAGCATGGAAGTTTGGAGATAATATTACTACAGATCATATCACTCCCGGAAGGTACTACCACTTGAGGAGTAGAATGGAAGAATTGGCTAAGCACATAATGGAAGATGCTGACAAAGACTTTCCCAAAAAATTTGAAAAGGGGGATTTTATTGTAGCTGGTAAAAACTTTGGGATGGGGAGCAGTAGAGAGCATGCACCTCTGGCAATTAAAATAGCTGGTATTTCAGCAGTTTTGGCGAAATCCTTTGCAAGAATTTTCTTTAGAAATGCGATAAATGTTGGATTGCCTGTAGTTATAGCAAATACGGATTTAATAAACGATGGAGATGAAATAGAGTTGGATCTTTCGAAAGGGAAAATTAAAAATTTGACAAATGATGTAGTAATAGAGATTAAACCTTTGCCAGAAACGATGATAAAAATATTGAATGAGGGAGGGTTAGTAAATTTCGTAAACAAGTATAAAAATTTGGAGATTTAATCTATTTCGACAACTTCTATTACTTGGAGTGGTATTCTTTTTAACCTCTTTCCTATCTCGTATTTTGCAATTTTTGCAGCATGCTCTTCGCTTTGAGCGTTAAAAACTTTCATTTCAAATATTAACCCAACTAAAGCCATTTCAGCGACTAAGAAAACGCTTTTCAGCGTTTCACCACACTTTGGACATTCTGTATCACCAACATCAATCTCTACAAAATCCAAATCAGGACTAAGCTTTTTTCCAGCTTCTGCAACTGCTATGTTCATAGCATCCTCAACGCTTTTTGCCTTTTTAACAATCCAAGCTCCTTGTAAGACAACGAGATAGTTCGGCATTTTAACCACCAAATAACCTTTTTAATAATCCATCCTTTTTTTTCTTTTCCACCTTCTCCACTCCTTTCTCAAATTTTATCTTTTGCTCCTTTACAATATCTATTGAAGCTCCTCCATGCTTGCTTTTTCTGATTCTAATTCTGACAATTATTGGTCTTTCCAACTCAGGGCTTACAACAATTGCTGTGCCTGGTGGTAACCTTTTAACTTCATCAACCATGTCAGCAGTTAGCCCTTCAATGCCTTTTCTTATTGCATTCACATCATTCGGATTTGTAACCTTCAGTATTATTTGGGTGTTACATTGGCTAATCACATTTTTGTCAATCCTCGCAGGTCTTTGACTAATCACCATTAATCCTAATCCAAACTTTCTACCTTCACTTGCTATATTTCTTAAAATGGGAGTTGAAATGGCTTTTCCATAGCCCCTTTCTGGAATGAAGTTGTGAGCCTCCTCAATCACGATCATTCCTGGGGGAACTTTGTTTACTTTTCTAAGCTCAAACAATTGGTTGCAAACCCTTGAAACTATTAAATCCTGATGTTCTGGAGGTATTCCTCGCATATCTATTATAGAAGCTTTTCCTTTTTGTAAAAGCCTATTTATTGGTGTTGGATTTGTATCAAATAGCCCAGAATCAAGTATTTTTTCTAAATGCCCAAGCAAACTCCATTTTGCGTTGTGCTTTATACTTTCAACCTCCTCAATTATATCCTCAATAGAGTATTCTTTGCCCTTCAAATTCTTTATGGCTTGATAGACTAAAGCTTGACTTGTCGTGTTTGCCAAACCTGTCAACTCAATTATTTCCTCAGGTGTTAGATTTAAACCATCCAATTTTATAACATCATCAGCTCTATCTAAGAATGGAGAGTTTGGAGGAGTATAAATTTTAATTTTCTTTTTATATCCTTTCGGTTTAACCCCAAATTCACCCATTTTCTTTATCTCATCCTTACTGTCATTTTCGTATTTCATTGATGTATATTCACCATGAGGGTCGATAATTAGCAGTGGAACATCCCTTTCAAGTAATTCCTCTATGATTACGCCAGCGGCATAGCTCTTTCCACTTCCAGTTTTTGCTAAGATACAGCAATGCTTTTGGACTAAAGGATTTAGAGCAAGCTTAACTTTTATGTTACGCTCTTCTAACAATCCAATGTACACTCCATCCCTCTTTAATCCTAAGGCATCCATTACAAGTTCGTCATCAGCTTTAAATACGTTTTCTCCAGGAACAAAAGGTGTTTTAGGTACTTTAAGCAATCCGTTTTTATCCCTACAACCAATTACGATTGCTTTGGCAATATATATTTCATTTTTTGCAGTCTTACCATTCAAAGCATCATTTTCATTAAAATCGGCCTTTGCTTTAATATCCAAAATCTGTGCAATGACCCAGCCATCAATATCATTCCAGACCTTAACAAAATCTGTTCTTTTTACTTCTTTTGGAGATAAAACAACGAAATTAAATTCAGTAGCTGATGTATCACCACAAATCCTTCCAACAATTCCTTTCATCAAATCCAGTTGGAATGTGAATAAAAAACATTTTCCTTTAAAAATGAACGAAAAATTAAATTTTGTTTGCCAAACTTATTTCTAATTCCTTCAAATGACATCCTGGGTCTTTAGCTAACAAATCACCAAAGTAGCCGTAAGCTCTTGCCCTACAGCCACCGCAAACGTATCTGTAGTTGCAATCTTTACAAGCGTATCTTTTGTTATCTCTATCTCTCAGAAGGTTTAGTATTTCACTTTCACGCCAAACTTTTAGAAATCCGTCTTTTACATTTCCAACAACAATTGGTATGAACACGCATGGTGTAATGTCTCCATTTGGGTTTATTCCACAATAAAGTCTTCCAGCCCCACAACCGCCAATAAAGTCAGATAAAACTAAGGCCCCCTCTGTTGGTAAGCAAACTTCAGCAAAGTGCGTTGGTGCTATTTTACTTCCCATATTTCTCTCATACCTTTTAATTGCAACAACTGCATAGGTTGGGGAAGTAGAAAACACTTGTACTTTGCCTTCCTCAAGTTTATCGTAAAGGTATTCAAGCAACCACTCTCTCTCATTGGCATCTAAATCAAGTTCTTCAATTTCCTTTCCCCTTCCAGTTGGAACAAAGTTAAAAACAACGATTCTCTTAACCCCAAGTTTAATTCCTAAGTCTACTATGTTTGGTACGTCATACAAATTCAATTTTGTTGCTGTTGTAGCAATACCAACTTCTAATCCTGCTTTAACGCAATTTTTTATACCATTTAATGCTTTTTCAAAGGCACCATTAACACCTCTAAACGCATCGTGTATTTCAGGCTTAGAGGAGTCTAAGCTCACTTCTATATAGTCAATTCCTATCTCTTTTAGTTTTTCTGCAACATTGTTGGTTATTAAAGTACCATTTGTAGCAACACTCGTGTGAAATCCTTTCTTTACTGCAAATTTTGCCACATCCCAGAAATCTTTGTGAATTAAAGGTTCTCCGCCAGAAAATGAAACTGCAACAACGCCAGCTTCATCAAGTTGCTCAATAACGTTTATTTTTTCTTCTAAGCTTAATTCCTTTTCTTTTCTACCAGCATTTGAATAGCAATGTTTGCATTTTAAATTACACTTGTAAGTAAAATTCCATACAACCAAGAATGGGGCGTAAAGTCTTTGTGGGAGAGTAATCCCATATTCAGCTATCCCCTTAATAACATTAGCTAAACCTCTCCTATAGTATTTATCCTTCAACCCCGTTTTTAGTAAATTTTCATCTATACCAAACTTTTTTGCACACTCCTTGATTAATTTACTCATCAATTTTGCGTTAACTTTTTCAGTAATCGATTCTGGTTTAATATCATAGGCATAGATTTCTAATAATCTTTCAATATTTTTTGGTGCTAATTTTTTTGTAATTGATTTAGCTATTGGAGAGTTCATTATCTTTTTTAAGCTAAAAATTATGTGGGATAGCATAGCTATCACTAAAATACAATTTTGTTCATTAAGGTATTTATGATTTTCGATAGATTTTACTATAAAATAAAATTATTTTAGCTTAGAAAACCAATCAACAAGTATTTCAAACTGTTTGTGGGTATTAACCATATCGGTTTCCATTGGACTTTTGAAGAAAAATCCAAGTTCCTTAACAACCCCATATTGGCCCTTTTTCTTTGCGAACAACAAAAATCTTGCTATGTCAAGTATTAATGGGGCTGCAACTATCGCATCGATTGCATCCCAAATGAAATAAAACTTCATTCTCGTTCCTAAGAAACCTTGGAAGTGTATGAAATCGAAGGCGGTTTTGTTGTCAACTAAGCTTGGAAAGAACTCTATTTCAGTTATGCTGTATGGTGAGTAGCCCAATATTTTTTCCAAAACCCTATCTTTACTTATAACCTTACTCTCTTTATTATCAGCATAACTTAAAACTTTGCCGTCATAATCTCCAAGTATGTTGTATCCCATCCACCCGAGAACTTTTAGGTTTCGATACGAAAACATCGGTGCTAAAGTTGTTTTCACAAGAGTTTCCCCAGTCTTTCCATCGTTACCAGCATGGGGGACTTTATTTTTAACAGCTAGCTCCTTTAATGCTGGAATGCTTGATCCAACACTTGGTGTAAAGTTTCCATAGGGCAATCCAAGTTTTAAAGCTGCATACGCATAAAGCATGCTGGCAGTTGCAAACTCAACTTTGTTTTCATCTATCATTGTCTCGAATCCATCGAGAGTGTCGTGATATTCTTTGTTGTATTTTGGCACTGCTTCTGTCGATGCAACATTTATAACGACTGTTTCATCGTCGCAAAAACCCTTAATATCCTTTGTAATCTGATCTACGATCTCTTTGAGTGTTAAACCCTCTTTTTCCAAAGTTTCAATCTTTCCTAAGCCTTCAATTCCGGATCCACAGTTCAATGCAGTTCCTTTATTTGCAATAATTTTTTCCAATTCATTTTTAACTCCATCCAAGATTTGAATGTCAAAGTGCCTGTTGAGCTTCCAGTGTTCCATAGCAGCCTCATAAGCATTTTTCAGCATTCTTATTTCGTGCCCTCCAAATTCAAATTTTAGTGGAGCGTATTTTTTCAAATCATCAAATATTGGAAGCTCAGAAACTAAGCCGGAGGAGTCTACAATGCTCTTTTCCAATCCTTTGGCACCTACCATTGCAGTGGTAGATACTATACCATAAGCGCCTACCAACCATACTTTCATTTAAAACACCTCCACAAATAGCAATTTTTTGGTATTTATGCAGGAAGATTTAAAAATTTTCCTCAAAAACAATTCTTGGATGTTGACAGTGAAAAAATTTATATCTTGTTTGTTTACCGATTTCATGGGTGTAACATTTCTAAATTTGAGAGGTGATGAGATGAAATTAATGGTAGTAATAAAATTTGATTATAAATTTGATTGCAAAGCAGGTTAGGATTATGAGGTTGGCTTATAAAATAGCCTACTTTGGATTGAACTTTCATGGCAGTCAATATCAACCTAAAGTTAGGACCGTTGAAGGTGAGTTATTTAAGGCATTTGAAAAGTTAGGTATAGAACCAAAAAAGTCTAGATATAGATGTGCTGGTAGAACTGACGCAGGAGTTCATGCTTTTGGGCAGGTTATAGCAATAAACACGAAGGAAACAATATTACCCCGAATGCTTAATGGACATTTGCCAGAAGATATTGTTGCTTGGGCATGGGCTAAAGTTAAAAGCAATTTTAATCCAAGAAAAGCCAAAAGCAGGCGTTATATGTATGTACTGCCAACTAAGAACTATGATGTCTCTGTGATGAGAAAAGCGACAAAGTTGCTTATAGGAACTCATGATTTTTGCAATTTTACAAGGGGATTTGGAAGGGAAAAGAGCTGTGTTAGGACAATTTACAATGTTGAATTAAGAATAGACAAAGACTTTGTAATTTTTGAAATCGAAGGAAATGCGTTTACATGGAACATGGTTAGATGCATTGTTACAGCTTTAGAGGAAGTTGGAAGCAGAAGAAGAGACATAGATTGGTTTGAAAGGATGTTGGATCCTAAGAAGCATAGGGAAAGAATTGAGCCAGCCCCACCATACGGTTTAGTTCTAAAAGACATTAGATACGATGAAGTCGAATTTGAAATAGACAAATACGCATGGAAGTCTTTGCAAAGTAAGATCGTTAAAAAAATGCACTATTATGGAACGATTTACAAATTACTCTCCTCTTTTGTTGAGAGGGGGTAATCTATTTTTAATTCTTAAAACTTTTTTTATCGAAACTCTTTTTACATTCGAAATCTTGTTTAAGCCTTTGTTGAATTCATCTTTTAAATTGTAATTCTTAGTTGCTGGTAAGACTCCAATGATGCCCACTATAAGTGCAGCTACAATTGAAAGGGCAAAGTAGTGAAATGCTGCATCGATGCTCAACTCCAAAACTTGTTCTCCTGCTAAAACAAATGTGCTAGCCCCCCATAATATGAATCCGGTTGAGACTAACAAACACGAAACTGTTATGTATTTTTTAAACGGTTTTCCTTCTAAAACTAAATCAAAAAGTTTTCCAATTGATGCTGAGATGCCTGCAAAGACTATCCACCAAACGCTGCCATAAATGAAAGATGTGATTAGTTTTATAAAACCTGGGGTTTTTAATTGAGAGTATAACTTGTAAAATGCATAGAAGCCCTGTATTATGCCGAGAATGAAAAGTATTGTTGAAACCATATACATAACGAAGGAAAATCTCCCCTCTAAAAGCGATCTCTTTACATTTGAAAAGTAACTTTCAACAATTTCTTCAAATCCATATGCTTTAATGATGAAGTAAAAACCTAAGGCAAGAATTATTGCCCCCAACCCCCATTCGGGATATCTTGCAAGCAGAAATATTGAATAAACTGTGAATATTATCCCCAATGGGGCTAAAGTCATTTTTGCAATTTTTGGATCGTTTAGCATTCGTTTTATTAGAAAATACGTACTTTCTATTGTTTTGCTTTGCTTAACAATAACTCTTGAAACACTGTCTATTTTGAACCTTGAGGATACCACTGGCAAAACAAATTCATCTTCAGATCCATCTGTTACGACAACAACGGATTTAGCTTTCAATTCGTTTGCTATCATATCCAACTGCTCGGCAATTTTAGAATCTGAAATAACCCCTACGTTTTCATCGCCACATATTGTTACGATTTCAACATCTTCACCCTTTGATCTCAGCTCATTGTAAAGTTTGATTGCAGCAAATATCGTATTGACATCAGAATCTTCAGGATCGGAAATCCCAAGTTTTATGGCGGCATCTATATTGTTATCTTTGCCAATAACGGGAGATTTTACTCCGGCTTTTCTTCCCAGATCGTTGTCTCTGTCAATTGCTAAAACTATCTTTTTTACCATCTAAAGGAGTTATGACAAAAAAATATATAATGTTATCCTCTACTGTCTGAGTTTAGCATTTAAATTTGTAATTTTTGATTGATTTAATCCCTTTTTGGTATCAGCGAGGAAAGCCATCCGATGTAAGATGATATCGATCTTGTTTGAATCCACACGTTCCCTTCACCAGTAAATTCAGCGACTAATCCTTCTCCACTAAGTATGGTTGATTTTAACCCTCCAACTTTCTTTACTTTAAATTCCAAGTTGTCATCAAAGGCGACTATATGTCCAGTGTCAACAATTAAAGATTCATTTTTCAGTTCTATTTTCTCTACCCCTCCAAATGATGATAAAAAGACATCTCCATTTCCCTCCAATTTTAACAAAAATAACCCTTCTCCTGAGAAAAACGTTTTTGCCCCACTCCATTTTGTATCAATTTCTATTTCAGGATTTGATGCTAAAAAAGCTCCACTCTGTGCGTAAATTCTTCCAGAAATCGGAATGTGTACAACATCTCCAGAATATGGTGGAGCTAAACCGAGTAAACCTTCACCTTTTGAGTAAAACCTGTTTATAAAGAAGGATTCTCCACCTAAGAGTGTTCTCTTTAGCCCGCCTAACAGCCCACCTTTCATCTCTGTCTTTAACTCAACATTTTTCATGTAAACCATTGCACCCGTCTCTGCAATAACTTCTTCATTCTCCAATTGAAGCTCAAGCAAACTATAACTTGGTTTAGACAAAATTCTGTATTTCATATCGCCATTCAATTTCTAAGTTAATAAAACTTGTGAGGCAAATAATTTTAATAACCAATGTTAATTTAAAGATGTGAGATACGAAGAACCCGTGTTTAGACCACCAAGTGAAGCTTCAAGTTTGATAATACAGGCAACTATTGGCTGCTCCCACAATAAGTGCACATTCTGTGGGATGTATAAGGGTAAGAGGTATAGGGAAAGGAGTGTTGATGAAATTAAAGAAGATTTGTTAATGGCAAAGGATTTCTATGGTGATGTTAAAAGATTGTTCTTAGCAGACGGAAATGCTTTGGCTATGGATACATCAAAGCTTTTAGAAATTATTGAGTTTGCAAATAATCTATTTAACCTTGAAAGGATTAGTATGTATGCCACACCTCAAGATCTTTTAAAAAAGGATGAAGAGGAGCTAAAAATGTTGAAAGATGCTGGATTAAAACTTTTGTATGTTGGAATAGAAAGCGGTGATGACGAGATTTTAAAAGAAGTTAGAAAGGGTGTTACTTCTAAACAAATTGTTGAAGGATGTAGGAAGGCAATTAAATGCGGAATAGACTTGTCTGTGACAATTATAACTGGGTTAGGTGGTAAGAAAAAGTCTTATGACAATGCTAAAAATACAGCCAAGATTATTAATCAAATTGAACCAAAATATACGGCTGCACTGACTTTAATGCCTATTCCAAACACAGTTTTGTTTAAAAAGATTGAGAAGGGTGAATTTGAGCCCCTAAATCCAATTGAGAATTTAATTGAGTTAAAATGGTTTGTTGAAGATGTTAATTGTGAAACGATCTTTAGATGTAACCATGCATCAAATTATTTACCACTCAAAGGAAATTTGCCACACGACAAGAATAAAATAATAAAAGCTATAGAGTATGCGATAAAAAATCCAAAAGTTTTGAAACCCGAATTTCTTAGAGGTTTGTAAAGAAATCTTAATTAAGCTAAAAGATAATATGTATTTATGGAAGTTAGTAGAATTGAGTTTGAAAGTTTGGATGGCAAAGAAATTCCAGCCTTTTTTGTTGATTCAAAAAGCTCTAAAGCAGCTTTGATAATTCATGGTTACGCCTCATCAAAAAATGAGATGCTCGGATTTGGTTATGAAGTAGCTGAGAAAGGCTATAACTCGTACATTATTGATCTTAGAGGGCATGGCGAAAATGAAAATGTGTTTGATGAAGATGTCATTTACGATGTTAATGGCGTAATAAAAAAGCTTAAAGAAAAATATGGAAAGATAATCACGATCGGTCATAGTTTGGGAGGGTTGTTGAGCTTAAAAAGCGATTCAGATTTTGCAATAGCAGTTTCCCCGCCCCTAATGCCGAAAGTTGTTGATGTTGCCAAATTCATGTTGAGAGTTAATTCTTGCAAGGTTAAGGAAAAAGACGAGAACGTTCTTTTTAAAATACTTGAAAGCTACAATCCACCTGAGAGGGAGAAGAATGCAATAGTATTTTATGGTTTAGGGGAATCCAAAGGGATAGAGATTGGAATTAAAAAGTGGGCTGAAGGAAGGGATGTTAAAGTTATTGCTATAGATGAGAAACAGTCTTCTTTACCAAAAATTGATGTTGATGCTGAAAAGCTTAAGGCATACATTCCAAATTTCATAAGCCATCTGTCAGTGGTTCATGCTAAGAAAATAATTGATTCTTTATAATGCCATACGAATTTAATCCAATCGTTAAAAAATGGAGAAGAGGATTTAAAAGAGTAGCATTGGTTTATCCAAACAAGTATAAAGGTGGAATAGCAAACATTGGACTACAAAAAATCTATTATGAGATAAATGCTTTGGAAAATTACGTGTGTGAGAGATTTTATTCTGACGTTTTTAACGGGTTTAGAAGTATTGAAACAGCGACACCAATAAATGAGTTTGACCTAGCTTTATTCAGCTTGCAGTATGAAAAGGACTACTTTAAAGCTATAGAGATTGCTAAAAAATTTAAGGGAATTAAAATCGCTGGAGGACCGTGTGTAATGGAAAACCCCATGCCTTTAAAGGATTTTTTTGATTACTTTTTTATGGGCGAGATAGAAGGGTGTAAAGTTGAGGAAATTGTTGAGTTGAGCTGGGACGATTGTAGAAAGGGAATTTACAGTGGGATTGAAGACAAAGTTGAAAGAATAAAAGTTAAGAAACTAAAAGATCATTTGAAGGAACAAATAATTGGAGATGGGGCATATGGAAGGTGTGTTTTGCTCGAAATAGGTAGAGGGTGTATTAGACGTTGTAGATTTTGCATAGTCAGGCAGATATACTCACCAGTAAGATGGAGAGATGTAAGTGAGATTGTTGAAGTTGCTGAGGAAAACAGAAAGAATGTTGAAAAGGCTGCGTTGATTGCTCCCTCGCCAACTGACCATTCGAGGTTTAAGGAAATAATTCAAAGCTTGCTTGATTTAAACTTTAGAGTTTCTCCCTCTTCGCTCAGAGCAGATATGGTTGATAGGGAATTGGTAGAGTTGTTAGTAAAAGCAAAACTAGAAAGCCTAACATTAGCTCCTGAAGCTGGAAGTGAAAGATTGCGGCAAATTCTAAATAAGGGGATAAGTGAAGAAGACATAATGAATGCTGTAAGCCTCTTTTCTAAAAAAATTAAGAAAGTAAAGCTTTACTTTATGGTTGGGTTGCCATCGGAAAGCTATGAGGACTTAGATGCCATTATTGAACTTGCTAAGAAGGTGAAATCGTACGTAAGAAATGTAACGCTATCAATTAATCCCTTAGTCCCCAAGCCCCACACACCCTTTCAGTGGTTACCATTTGATGTTAAAAAGCTAAAGGCTAAGATCTTATATTTGAAAAAAGAGCTAGTTAAATCAAGAATTAAAGCTGAAATTGCCGATATTAATGAATTTGCAATACAGACAGCTTTGTCGAGAGGGGATGAGAAATTGTGCAAGTTCTTAGCCAAGCAAAAAATAAGGGTTAGAGACGTTGGAGATTACTTGAAAGAAATCCCAATTAATTCTGAACTTCCATGGGATTTTATAGATCATGGCTACAAAAAGCGAAGGCTTATCAGAGAATACGAGGAAGTTGTAAGTTTTATAACTTCATAGTTGATTTTGTGCCATGAAGATTGTTGCAATAAAGAATGCAAAAAATGAGCCTTTGGAATTTATTGAGGTAATTCTTAATGAAAAGAACATAACCTATGAATATGTGGAAATTTATGAAACCAATGAGGTTGATAAGGAGGGAACGCATTACATAATCTTGGGCGGTCCAATGGGAGTATATGAAGAAACCAAGTATCCTTTTTTAAGAGAGGAGATGTCTCTTATTAGAGAATGTTTTAAGCAAAAAACTCCAGTTTTGGGTATTTGCCTTGGTGCTCAGCTTATCGCTGGAGCTTTTGGAGAAAAAGTTTATCCCTTCAAAAGAGAGGTTGGATGGTATGAAGTTTACAACCACCAAAACGACTCTTTTAACATCAATTTACCCACAAAATTTGTTGTTTTTCAATGGCACAATGACACATTTGACTTACCAGACAAAGCTAAACTTTTGTTTGAAGGAGATGTTAAAAATCAAGGATTTAGAATTGGAAACTTAATTGGGTTGCAATTTCATTTAGAAGTTAAGAAAGAAACAATTGAAAAATGGATTAAAATGGATAAAAAGTTGGATGGAGATTCAAAAAAGCAGATTGTTGAAAAAACAAACCTTTACATCGATGATTTGCACAAGAATTGCAAAATAATGATTGAGAATTTTCTAAATCTCTAACAGACTCTTGGAATTGGATCTGCCAGAGGTTGTGGTACAATCTTTTTTGTACCAACAACGGTTTCCATCACAACTTCTTTAAATTCCTTCGTTGTGTATCCAACAATTTCGGCATTCTTATCGTGTTTTCTTATAATCTTCAAAACATCGTCAGCCAAGTCAGCTACTACGCTCATCACAACCTTGCCTTCGTTTGCCATGTTTAGAGGCTCTAAACCTAAAAGCTCGCAAAAACTCCTTACATCATCTCTTATCGGAATTCTTTCCTCCTCAATCAATATTCCAACACCACTCTTCTCAGCCATCTCATTTAACACTCCAGCTACACCACCTCTTGTCGCATCCTTCATTGCCGTTATTCCACCAACATCCAAAGCTTCTTTAACAAACTTCCAAACTGGATATACATCTGATTTAACCTCTAATTCAAATTCAAACCCTTCTCTAAAGGCTAAAATTGCTACACCATGTTCTGCTATGTTTCCAGAAATTATTATAGCCTCGCCATCTTTCATACCTTTATCTCTAACCCAACTGTATGGATAATCCCTATAAGCTTTGACAACTTCAATGTTCTTCCTTAAATGGTCATTCTTAATTCCTATTCCTGAGGTGTTGATTACTATTCCGACATTTGAATCAACAACTTTCGTATCACCGGTTATTATCTTGGCATCAATTTCTTTCAGCCAGAATTCTATATCTGATAGTATCTTTTCAAGCGTTTCAATTTTAAATCCATCTTGCAAGATCAAAGATAGGGAAAAGAATTTTGGCTCAGCACCCATTACGGCTAAGTCATTTGAAGTTCCACATATTGCGAGACTTCCAATGCTACCACCAGGAAATATTGGTGGGTTAACAACGTAGGAATCTGTTGTGAACGTGTAATCAAAGAAGTCTGATGAATCGTCTAAATCTGAGAGGGAAATTTCATTAGCTTTTGAGTTAAATCTCGATATAATGTGTCTTTTTAAAAACTCCATCATGTACTTTCCGCCAGCACCGTCTTCCTTTCTAACAATTTCATCCATAGCAATTTCTCAGAGTTGCGAGTTTAAAGGATTCCGATTGAGAGAAAAAAATAAATAACCATAAAAAGATTTAATACATGAAGTTGGAGGAGATCTTTTCAGACTCATTTGAAATGGCTAAGAAGTTGGTTGACGATTTTGGGAGGTTTTTGCTTCTTATCGTCTTTGGAATGATACCGATTTTGGATTTTATTGTTATAGGATATGGATATAAAATAATTCGTAGCGGAAAAAATGAGTTGCCGGAATTAAACAATTATTTTGATCTTTTCATAAGTGGTTTAAAGATAGTTGTTGTTGCAATAATTTACTTCATAATACCTATATCGATCATTTTTACAACATCAGGGTTAGGATTAAGCTTTATTTTAGCTCCAATAATGTTTATAGCGATCTCTTTATTATTTTTAATGGCTATTGTAGCAGCAATTGGAATTGTACACATGATAGTCAACGAAAACTTTACCAAAGCATTTGCTTTGGGGGAGATAATGGAGATAATTTCGAGAATAGGATGGAGCAAATACATATTATGGCTACTCGTTATTTTCGCAATATCTCTCTTTCTTTCAGCGATACAGAGCATACCTTATATTGGATGGTTAATAGCTGGCATTCTCTCACCATTCTATACAGTTTTCATTGCCAGAGCATCTTACTTAATTTACATGGAAGCATATGATTGATCTAATGTTGAGATTGTATCAAAAAGCCAATGAAAAGAATTGGAAGCCTTGGGAGCTGCAAGATGAGCTTAGGAAGATTTGTAACAGAGTCGTTGCAGTGGGTGATGATTTATCTTTTGTCATAAAATTTGATTACCCAATCACTCTAAGCTTAGATGAATTGATTAAAATGAAAGGTAAAAAGGCAGAGATATACCCATACAAGAATGCAGTAAGATTTGATAAAGGATATATAGCTTTTGATGGAAAATTTTTAAGAATAAGTAGAGAGTTGGACAAAGAAAAACTAATTAAAATTTTAAAGCTCCTCAACCTGCCTGAGGACTGAGCATGGATTGTAACTTTTTCTGCAATTCTGTAACCCTTTCTTTTAGTTTCTCCTCCTGCCTTTCCAAAGTTTTGATCCTTATTTCGTAAGTTTCTTTCTTTTCTTGCAATTCCTTTAAAACTTTGTCTTTTTCAACCTTTACAAGCACGTTACCTACAGCTTTGAAAAGTGAAGTATCATCTTTTGCTTCTTCAACCTCTTTTATAGCCTCCTCTGTCTCTTTAACGAGTAAATCTAACTGAGTCTTTTGCGTTACGACTGTTTGTAATTGCTGCTGCAATTGCTGCAATTGTGCAACCATATTTTGAATCTGTGGTGGAAGTTCCGCACTCATACCAACACCTCAATTATTTCATCACACATCTTAATTAACCTCAACCATACATTTATAGCCGACCTTAAGGCTGTTAAATCTTCAGCCTCAATTTTTAGCAAAAGCCCATCTTTCGTTAAATAAAGTTTTGCTTTACTCCTGTCTTTGTCTTCATCAACTTTCAAAGCATTGTAAATTACATCGAAAGCATTTGTTTTGATCTTAACTTCCACTCTTGACATTATTTTTACCGCCACAACTTTGCTTTCCATTACGATTATATTTTTTTAGCGATTGAATCTTAGTATGATACTTGTCGACGTCAGAGAGCCAGAGAGGATAGTTGAAATGTTAAAATCAATGGGTGTTGAACTGCATAAAAGAAGGCTGAGCATCGCAGATTACGTTATAACTCACTCCAGCTATTCAATCGCAGTTGAAAGGAAAGATGCGAATGATTATTTAAATTCAATATTGGATGGAAGACTTTTTGACCAGGTTTATAATCTATCAAAATCCTACGAAGTTTCTTTTATCTGCATCATTGGGACTCCAGATTTTGTTAGGCTAAAAAAGGAAGCTTTCTTAGGCAGTCTTTTAAGCATAGCTTTGAAAACAAAAGGCAGGGTTGTGCCAGTGCAATTTGAAAATGAATTTGATTTCTGTTTAGCTTTGAAGTTGCTGAACAGACAAGTAGAGAATGGAAAAGTAACGGCTTTTCCGATGCTCAGAAAATTTAAGGTTGAAGACAGCATTGCGATGCTTACAGCCATACCGGGAATAGGCGTTGAGAAGGCAAGAAGGTTGTTGAATAGATTTGGAAGTGTTTATAACATTGTAAATGCTTCAATTGCAGATTTAATGAAGGTTGAAGGTATAGGTGAGAAGCAAGCTAAAAGGATTTACAACTTTGTTAGGGGTAGAACTGTAAGATGATTAAATGTAAAATGATTAAAAATTCCACTTCCTTTTAATAATCAGAGCCATACCCTTTTTAGCTTCAACCATCTCAATTCCTGCCATTATGGCTTTTGCAACACCAAATATTTTATCGTTGTAGAAAACAACTAAATCGTTTGGTCTTATCCTTTCATCAGCATTCTCAATTCCAATTGCAAATATCGTTCCTTTAGGATCAAAATCCCCAATTTTAACAACGTATTTCTTAGCTTCAATTAATTGTTCTGCGAAAACACGATAGATGTCAAGCATTCCATAATTTTTGTTAACCCTCAAAACCCTTTCATTAGAGTTTATTAGCTCTAGCTCTGGATATTTACCCTTAATTTTACCCTCTAAATTCATCTCTAAATCAAATTGATATCTAACCATGTGCTCAAAAATTTCTTTGTAAAGGTCAAGTTTCTCACTTCTATTTTCTAAAGCCCTTTTTAGATTTTTTAAAGAATCTTGAGAAGTAATGCTTGAATTGCACGTATATTCAACATTGTAATCCTTCAAAGCCCTTTCTACAACCTTTCTATATCCATTTTCAACGTGGGCTATTATGCGTTCAAAGTTACCTTTGTCAACAAATTCTCTAAGCCTTTCTGCAACGAAGGAGATTTCTTCATCACTCCAATGCCCTGTGACAGGTGTATCGTAGTTTATTGCTGGATACACCAATTCAAATTCTCTTGGAACAACTAAAGGGGAGGAAACGATTATTTCATTAACCCTAATTTTGCAAACCCTTCTTATCGTTTTATGGGTTTTTGAAAGTAAATAAGGCTTTTTTGCACTACATGGAAGTATGAGCAATGTTTTTGTTTTTGGCTTATAAGCTTTTAGAGCTCTCTCGAAAAAGATTTTTACTTCGGGGCGATTAAAAGATTCTAAAGTGTTAAAGTAAACCTTTGATTTTTTGAATGCAGAATGGAACTCATAGCAAAAATTTAAGTTGTCGGCAATTCTTAAAATCACAGTTAACTCAGGATTCAACTTGGCTTTAGCCTCAACAAAGTTTCTTAGATTTTCATTCCTTATCGTTTCCCTAATTAATTCTATTTGAGATTTCATAACGTAAGTGTTGTGCAATGCAATAAGATAGCTTCTTTCTTCGTATTCAGAATTTTTTAAAGCATCTATGCCATTTAAACAAACTGGACAGTTACATGGCAAGCTCTTTAGATTTTGCAATTTGAATTTTGAGTCATTTGTGTAGTATATTCCATTGTAGGCATCTACGATTGGCAATATATTATCAACGATGTCGATGCCTAAGTATATTAGCAATGGAAGGTTTATTGGTGTTGCTAATGCTGGAGTGTAAATGGGTTTGGAATTCTTAACAAGCTTAAAAATTTCTTCAACAATTCTTTTTGGAGATAACGTTTTCAGTCCGGTTAAAATTAAAAAATTTTCATCTCTGCTTTTTAAAGCATCAAATCTCTTAGAATCTATGTCTTTTATTACGTAGGGTGACAAACCGAAATCCATTGAGTTTAACAAATCTTCAAATTCTTCCTTTTTTAAAAAGTCAATCAAAAGGGGTAGTTCAAATTCTTTGCTGTCTATTACAATCTTTCCAATTCTTGCACATCCATCTCTCTTAGTCAATAACATTGATAACACCATTTTTTGGAATGTCTTTAATATAATCTAACCAAATTTTATCAACAAAAATTTGAAATGTTACATTTTTATGTTCTCTCAAGAACTTCTTTAAATTTTCGACTGCCATAATAATTGCTTCACTTTCTATAATCTCCACATCCGGCATTTCAGCTCTACAAGGGTAGATTTCCATTAATTCTGCAGGAATTACACCAAAACCGGGTTTCAGATAAAAGTCAGCCAATACTAGCTCATTAGTGGATATTTTTAATTCTTTGGCTTCTAATTTTAAATTCAAAACTTTTTTTCTATGCCTTTGCATTGCTGGGCGGTATAGGCTTTCTATTCCAAGATAGAAGTAGGCTTTCTTTACCGATGGATCGAATTTCTCAATTAAGCTTGAATATTCTTTTATCCTTCTCCAAGCTGAAACCAAGTATGGATGACTCCTTATTCTACTTTCAACTAATTCAAAAAGCGTATTCTCCTTTATAGCCTGTTTTATCAATCTAAGCTCTTCAAAGCTTATCCAAAGATTGTGTTCAGCAATTAAAAGCTCCCTCTCCTTTTTATCCATCTTTCTTAACTCTTGAGGGGTGTAATTTATGCAAATTGGACATGAGCATGGAAAATACTGCAATTCCTCAAGCTTTTTTGTTCCGTAAGGTGTCATGTATCTATCATCCTTCGCATATAAGGCGTATGCCGCAGAATCAAACAGATCACAACCCAAAGCAACAGCAATTGCAAAAATCATTGGATGTCCACATCCAAATAAATGAATTGGCTTTGTTTTTATAACACCCTTAACTTCGAGTATTATCTTAACCAAATCTGTGAAACGATAAGTATCCATCAACGGAACCACAGCTCCAATTGGATAGATATCACCGTTGAGCTTTATTGCTTCTTCTGCCGATTTTTTTCTCAATTCCAAATGAGTTGAACCTTGAATTGGTAATGCAAGTAAAGATTTTTTTACAATTTCCATAGCTTCTCTTTCCCGCTCAAGGGTTTCGTTTAGATCATTTAATGCTGTTTCATAATCTGCATCTGGCGGAGTTGGTATGTCCAAGGGCACAATTATGTCTGAGCCTATTTTTTGTTGAAAATCAACTATTGTTTTGTTGTCTATCTCAACGTCACCATAAACCATTAATTGGTAGCTCCCACTATCAGTCATTACTGGCATGTTGACATCCAAAATTTTATGTACTCCTTTCTCTAAAGCTTCATCTTTCTTCGTTCTGTAAATTATGTACGAGTTTGTTATTAAAATCTCTGCACCAAATTTTTTCATCTTTTTTGCAGGAATAAATTCGATGTTTGGGTTTATTACTGGCATCAAAGTTGGAGTTTCTACAATGCCATGGGGTGTTTTTAGCTTTGCAATTCTTCCCATTGCATCTTTGCTAACAATTTCGAAGTTATTTTTCATCGGTATTGCAACTTTTAAAGGGAATAAAACCGTTGTTATTCAACAACATTTTTTAACATCAATGCTTAAAGCATTGCAATGAAGTTTAGGGGAAGAACGATTTCCAAAGGTTATGCTGAGGGAGAAGCTTTAGTTTCCTCGAACAACATATCGTTTTTGGGCGATGTAGACGTTGAAACTGGAATGGTTGTTGCAGACGACATCGACATTGCTGGAAAGAGTATTAAAAACAAAATACTCGTCTTTCCATCTGGTAGGGGTTCAACTGTGGGCACATATGTATTGCTTAGAATGAAAAAAAAGAATACGGCACCAAAAGCTATTGTAAATGTTGAGACTGAGCCCATTATAGCAGTTGGAGCGATACTTGCAGAAATTCCGTTGATAGATAAGCTAACTTTTAAAAGTGAGCTAATAGATCCCCTTAAATATATAAAGAGTGGGGACTACATAGTGGTTAATGCAACTGAAGGATGGGTTGAGGTAAATGAAGACTGTTGATGAAATCATCAATGAGATACGGGATTATTTTGATATTTACAACGTTGAGGAGATTCAAGATGGTTATAGGCTTTATTTGATTGCTAAAAGAACTATGGATGATGAATTGAAAGCTCGTTTGATGGCTTTAACAACAAACTATGATGTTAAAATGGGATTTTACTACGGTGAATTGGTGCTTGAGATAAAAAAGAGGGTTGAGAAGAATAGGATATGGATTAACGTTGTCTTATTAATTGCAACTTTCATAACAACAACCATTATGGGGTCCCTTTTTTATCGGGAGTTTAACATACTGGGTGGTTTAACGTTCTCTTTCGCAATAATGTTTGTCTTGGGCAGCCATGAGATGGGGCATTACTATGCGGCAAAAAGGTGGGGAATGAAAACATCTCTGCCCTACTTTATTCCTTTTCCAACAATAATTGGGACCTTAGGGGCTTTAATAAAGCATAAGGGTCCAATTCCAAATAGAAAAGCGTTGTTTGACGTAGGGGTTTCAGGACCATTGGTTGGTATAGTTGCTTCCTGTATTGTTATTGCTATCGGTTTAAACATTCCGTTTAATTTGGAAAGCTATGAAGAAGGGTTAATACTTGGTACACCAATTCTTTTCGATTTAATAGCGAAAGTTGTTGATTTTAAAGGAGAAGTTATCCACCCAATAGCTTTTGCTGGCTGGGTTGGATTGCTTGTAACTTTCTTAAATTTAATACCTGTCGGGCAGTTGGATGGAGGACACATAATGCGGGCGATAATTGGAAAAAAGGCTATAGTTGTTTCAAGAATCATGCCAATAATTTTAATACTCTTGGGGACATCAATAAGCTATATTTACAGAGTTTCAGACTCTATTTGGGTTTTTTGGGGATTGATAACTTTGTTTTTTTCTCTACATCCACATCCAGATCCTATCGACGACAAAACTCCTTTAGATGCTAAAAGAATCGTTTTAGGAATTCTTACTTTCATCTTGGCATTGCTATGCTTTACACCCATACCGTTTCAAATTGCGAAAAATTTATAGTGATTGAATATGATGAAATTTGTGCTTAAGAAAAAAATTAAGGCAGTGTTAGATAACAATACAGAATACAACAAATCAAAGGTTAATGCAGCTGTCCTTTTCCCAATAATGATGGGCGAGAGACCTAAACTTGTCATGATAATGAGATCAAAAAATTTAAGCAGGAGTGCTGGGCATATAGCCTTCCCTGGAGGAATTAAAGAGAGTGGTGAAAAACCTGAACATACAGCTTTAAGGGAGGCTGAGGAGGAAATCGGAATAGATAGCAATAAAGTAGAAATCTTAGGATTTTTAACTCCAAAAGAAGTTATAGAGCATAAAATTAAGATCCATCCAGTTGTTGGAATGTTTGAGGAGCAAGAGCTAATGCCAGACAGTATTGAAGTTAGCAAACTTTTGGTTGATGATCTGGAAAGAGTTTTACTTTCAAGAAGAGTTGCAGACTGGGGACCAAACTTTGAATGCGATGGTGAACTCGTTTGGGGAGCAACTTCACGAATACTCGATGACTTTTATCTGCGTATTATCAGAAAATTTGGTTCAATTAAAAATTTTTTTGAAGACGTCTAAGCTTTTAAAACTCTACAACCTATTTTTTTAAGCTCATCAAAGTAGTTTGGAAAAGAAATCGATACAACTTCTGCATTTTTAACGATTACTTCTTTCTCAGCCACAAGTCCGAGTAAGGAAAATGCTAAAGCCATTCTATGGTCGCCAAAAGAATCTACAACGCCTCCTTTAATTTTATTGCCTTTAATTATCAACCCATCATCCTTCTTTACAACTTCAACCCCAACGGCTTTCAGGTTTTTGTATATCCCATCTATTCTGTCTATCTCCTTTAATTTAAGATGCTCCGCATTGTATATTCTTGTCTCTCCCTTTGCTATGGCTGCTATTACAGCTATTGCTGGCACCAAGTCGGGTATATCTGATGCATCAATTTCTATTCCTTCTAATTCTGATTTTTCAACTGTAATCATTCCTTTTTCCTTGTTCCATTTAATTTTACCCCCCATTCTTTTTACAATTTCAACAATTTTCTTATCTCCCTGCATGGAGTCGTGCACATTTACAATTTTCAGTTTACCAGCCAATAATCCTGCAGCAATCAAATAACTGACTGAAGAAAAGTCTGAAGGTATTTTAAATTTCCTAAGCTTGAAATCTTGCTCACCTTCGATGTAGTAAACGTTATTTTCCACATCGATTTTCACTCCAGCCTCATTTAGCACGTGTAAGCTCACGTCAATGTAGGGCTTGGATTTAATCATTTCAACAACAACCTTGGAATCTCCTCTCGCATTTGGAAGAGTAAATAGTAGAGATGAAACGAACTGGGAGCTTATAGCTTTAATTTTAACCTTTCCACCAAAGACGATTCCTTTAACAAATATGGGTGGCTTAAAATTCCTATTTCCTTTAATCTTTGCACCCAAATCTTTTAGAGCCAGAGCAAGTTCCTTATTTGGCCTGTTTCTTAAAGATGAGTCACCATCTAAAATGGAATATTTTGTATCCAGAATTTGGGTTGTCAAACCAATGAAAAACCTTAAGGTCGTTCCAGAATTTGCCAGATAGAAGTATTTTGCTTTTGATTCTTTTAAACTGCATCCTCTGATTTCGAAGAATTCTTTAAACCTTTTAAATTTTGAGCCTAAGAGCTTGCAAGCATTCATGGTTGCGATTGTATCCTCAGCTATAAGGGGATTGTAAATTCTGCATTTTTTTGATAGAGATGCAGCTATAAAAGCTCGGTGAGTGTAGCTTTTGGATGGAGGTGCAGTAGTTATTCCACCAATTTCGCTTTTCTTAATGATTACATCCATTGGCTTACTTTCATTGCCAAGCTATTTTTGCCTTTTGATAACCCAATGTTTTTTATTGATGCATGCTAAAAACTCTTCAATGGACAAAATGCAAGAGCTTAAAGACTTTATTAGAAAATTCGATAAAGTTGCTATAGCATTTAGCGGAGGTGTTGATAGCGTAACTCTTGCAGCTTTGTGTATGAAAGAACTAAAAGACGTTGTTGCATTAACAGTTGTCTCTCCGGCAATGCCTTCAAGAGAGATGAAGCATGCTAAGGAAGTTGCTAAAAAAATTGGGATTAAGCATGAGCTTATTTATCTAAATTTGCTTGAAGATGAAAACTTTGTTGCAAACACTTCTGAAAGATGTTTTTACTGTAAATTAAAGATTCTGGAGTCAATACTAGAATTTTGCAAGCGTCATGGCTACTCTGCTGTTTTTGAAGGAACAAATGCTGATGAGCTTAAGGAACATAGGCCTGGGTATAGAGCTGTCAAGTTTTTTAAAAACGTTTATAGCCCGTGGGCGATGTTTAATTTTAAAAAGGAAGAGATAAGGCTTATTGCAAAAAAGATGGGGTTCTCTTTTTACAACAAACCACCATTGGCGTGCCTAGCAACTCGCATTCCATTTGGAGTTAAAATAGATGAGAAAAAATTAAAAATGATTGATAAGGCAGAGAACGAAGTTTTAGAGATTTTTAAGCTTAAAGAAGTTAGAGTAAGATTTATTGATGACTTTGCAGTAATTGAGGCTGAGAAAGAGGAGATCTCAAAGTTTTTTGATTTAAGCTTAATTGATGAAGTCGTGAGAAAATTGAAAAAAATTGGGTTCAAACGAGTTTTGTTAGATTTGGAAGGCTATAAGAGTGGAAAACTCACAAATGATTTTAATAAAATTTAAAAAATTCAAGATTTTCTCTTCTTAAACATCAGATAGTTTACAGCATTTATAACGGCATCTATTGAAGCCATAACAATGTCTGGACCTGCTGCTCTTGCCGTAAATGAATTTTTATTCTCATCTTCAACCGTAACGTAGACTTCCGCCAATGCATCACTCCCTCCAGTTATTGCATCCATTTTAAATTCTGTAATCTTTACTTTTTCACCAACTAAATTTGCTACAGCCTTTAAAGCAGCATCTACGGGACCAACACCAATTGCTGAAGTCACCTTTTTTTCGTCCAAAACCTTAGCATTTACAACTGCTGTTGGTGTTATCTTATTGCCTGTCAAAACGGTAACTTCATCAACAAGTATTGCCCTTTCTTCCTTTCTAAGCTCACCAAGTACTATTTCAGCAATTGTGAATAAATCTAAATCTGTTACTCTCTTCCCCTTATCTCCCAACTCTTTAATCTTTTCTACAATTTTTGTAAGGCTTTCATCATCAACGGCATACCCTGCATCTTCCAACATCTTTTTGATTTGGTATCTACCAGCGTGCTTTCCAATGACTATCCTTCTTCTATGCCCAACCATCTCAGGAGTAATTACTCCAGGCTCGAATGTTGAAGCTTCTTTAATAACTCCATGCGCATGTATTCCGCTTTCATGGCTAAATGCGTTTTCTCCAACAATTGGCGTGTTTGGTGGTATCTTTATACCACTAAACCTTTCAACAAGTTTTGAAGTCTCAACTAAGTATTCTGTTCTTATATTCGTTTTAATTCCTTCAAGGCTGTGCAAAACCATTACAACTTCTGCCAACGATGCATTTCCAGCTCTCTCTCCAATTCCATTGACAGTGACTTGAACCTCATTCGCTCCAGCCATAACGCCAGCGTAGGTGTTTGCTACTGCCAATCCAAAGTCGTTGTGGCAATGAACATCAATTGGAACCTTTAAATGCTCCCTAAGCTCTTTAATTAATTCGTAAAATTTGAAGGGTGTTGCTACCCCAACTGTGTCTGGGACGTTTATTATGTCTACTCTGGCTTCTTCGACAGCCTTGTATATTCTCTTTAAGAATTCTAATTCAGTCCTAGTTGCATCCATTGCGGAAAACATGCAAAGTCTTCCGTGATCCTTTATGTATTCCACAGCCTCAACTGACATTTCAACGATTTCATCATAACTTTTCTTTATCGTATGCTCAATCTGAATTTTTGAGGTTGAAATGAATATGTGAATCATGTCGGCTTCAGAATCCAAAGCGGCATCGATGTCTTGTTTAACAATTCTTGCTAATCCGCAAATTTTTGCATTCAATCCAAGTTTTGAGATCGTCTTTACAACCTCAAACTCCCCCTTAGATGCTGCAGGAAATCCAGCTTCGATTACGTCAACACCAAGCTTGTCAAGCTGTTTTGCAATTTGAATTTTGTAATTTATTGGAAACGATACGTTAGGAGTTTGTTCACCATCCCTGAGCGTCGTATCAAATACTGATACATGCATGGGCTGAATAACTATTGAACTTTTAAAGTTTTTATGGTAGAAAACCTATTGTTTAAATACAGTCAATCTAACTTTTACAAATGGCTGAACTTGCAACGGATGTGGCAGAAGTCTTACTTGCATTGAGGGTTAAATTGCTTAGGATAATCTTAGTTTTAGTTATTTTGTGGGTAATAATCTATGCATTTGTTGCAGATTCAATAATATCAAAAATAGAATCTGATTTACTGCCTAAAGGGGCTGAAACAATTTATACATATCCTTTGGAAGGATTAATTCTAAAATTGAAGATATCCTTAGTGATTGCATTTGTTTGCATCTTGCCTTACCTAATTCGCTTGATTTACAAAGCTCTTAAGGAGCGTACAGAAATTTTAGAGAATGTAGACATTAAAAAATCTACAGCAATTAAATATGGCATCGTTTCAGCAATTTTGTTTACATTAGGTGTAGTGTATGGCTACATGATAATGTTACCAATTTTCATGAAATTTCTTTACGAGAGTGCTGCAAGTCAGGGTGTACTACCCCTTTATACGATCTCGGAGTTTATAGGATTCATAGTTTTGATGCTCACAGTTTTTGGCTTAGTATTTCAAATGCCGATTGTAATGTTATTCTTAGTCGGTAACGACATAGTTAAATTTGAAACTCTAAAGTATTATCGAAGACACTTTTACGTGGGATTCTTCATTGTTGGAGCTGCTATAACGCCTCCAGATGTTTTTACACAGGCAATGGTGGCTTTACCGATGATTGCCTTTTTCGAAATCAGTTTGCTTGCGATAAGGATTATCCACAGGAAAAAGATTAAAAAACAGTAATTTGACTAAGAATTTTGGTTAATTTTATATGTTATTAACACATAATTTTGCTCGTGAAATGTAGATTTACCGCTACATATTACGATGGTTTAGAAAGAAAAGTGTTTAGATGCGAAAATGATGCTATTGAAGATGGCTACTGTATATTTCATCATCCTGATTGTAGAGAAGATTCAAATAAGATTATAGACAATTTTAAAAGATACAAATTTAAAAAATTATCAAAGAAAAATTAAACAAAAATGAAGATCTAATTTTTGTTGGATACAACTTACCAGATTTTAATTTTGCAGATATTTTAAAAGACGCTCTTATTACAGAAAATACGAAAAATGAAGAAAATGCGGAGAATCTTGAGGTAAACGTAAAAGTTTTCTTCGATCATTGTAAGTTTCAGAATGCAAATTTTTCGAATGTTGTTTTTAAAAAAGAGGTTTCGTTTAGAGACGCTGAATTTAAAGAGGGAATATTCGTAGATACGAGATTTGAGAAAGATGTGCATTTTAATTATGCAAAATTCGATTATGCGTGTTTTATCGTAGCTGAATTTAATAGAGGTGCAGACTTTCATAGAGCAAAATTAGATAAAGCTGATTTTAGAGCAGCAAGTTTTAAAAAAGTTGCCAACTTTTGGGGAACATTATTCAAAGTAGTTGACTTTGAAATGGCTAAATTTGAGGATTTTACAGTCTTTGAAGAATCCACGCTTGAATGGGCTAAGTTTAAAGATATTTCATTTAAAGGAGCAGCTGATTTCACAGATGTGGTATTTAAGCTTTTGATATTCATTCGAACGATGTTTGAAGATATTGCAATGTTTAAACTGAAAGATTTAGAAGAATTGGAGAATGAATTGGAAGAGACACGAGCCCAAGCAGGTTATTGCCATATTTGTGAGCAGTATGAATGCAAGATGGAACTTGAAAGATTGGAAAAGAGACGTGAATTGCTAAGAGATGAAAGCAGATTTGCGGTATTCAATCTTGTAGCGTTTAAACATCCAGAAAATGTGTGGTTTATAGATTTCCCACTTTCAAACACGAGCTTTCTTCTAACAGACATTTCAAAAACGATGATGATAGCTAATTTTGATGGTAAAACGTTAAGTGATAAATTGCTAGAGAAACCCCAAAAGTGTGATGAATGTACGAGAAAATGTGAAATAAGATACATGAAGAGAGACCATATTTTAAACATGTTTATTGACATAAAGCATACTCTGCCAGAAGGTGAAGCTCTAAAAATTTTACAACCACATTTAAAGCAAGAAACTGTACTGGCAGAGTATCGAAATCTTAGAAAGGCTTTTGAAAACAGTAGAACTTATCAAGAAGCATCGAATTTGTTTGTTAAAGAGATGAAATTATTAGGTGAATCTTTGAAGTGTGATACTCCCTCAATACGGAGGCAATTAGAAGTTGGAATTGAAAAGTTATTTCATACAATTTACGGCAGAATATTTTCTTATGGAGAGTCCGTTTTCCTCCCTGTACTTTTAATGCTTGTAATAATCATTGGAATTCCGGTTCTTTTATCACTTATCTTTGATGCCAAGTTTTCCAATCTATTTGTTAACGTAACGGCAAATTTCTTTCAAATACCAAGGGAATTAGGAGGCTGCGAAATTCCAGTAAGAATTCTTGGCGCTATAACCTTAGGTTTACTTTTCATCGCATTCAGAAGAAGATTTGAAAGAAAATAAGATTTACAAGTTAAGCATAATTTCTTCAAAACTCTCCTTTTTGGTTTTGTAAAAAATGCCGATTGGGATTCTGCTTGTTTCGTAGCTAAGTTTTATCGCACTCTCAAAGTCCATTGGTTTGTCGATTTCATACACAAGTTTGCTATAAGCTTTCCAAGTGTTGTTGAAGCTAACGCAAGGTTGTAGTATCTCTACAAAGGAAAAGCCCTTGTGCTTCATCGCTTCGTACATTATTTTTGACAGATGTTCAACTTTGCCAGCGTAACCTCTCGCAACGAATGTTGCCCCGCTTACAAGCATTAAAGCTATTGGATTCAAAGGTTCCTCTGGATTCCCTTTCGGTGTTGACTTACTTTTGAATCCCTTTGGGCTTGTTGCAGTAACTTGCCCAGTTGTCAATCCAAAAACACCGTTGTTGTGCAGGAATATTGTTATATCTGTGTTTCTTTTTGCAGCATGTATTAAATGCTCAATCCCCTCATTCAACGCATCACCATCTCCAACAAATCCAACGACTGTTAATTCTGGATTTGCAAGCTTTATCCCAGTTAAGAATGGTGGAACTCTGCCATGAATGACGTGGCAGCTTGGCAAAATTAGGTAGTCAGAAATTTTTCCATGGCATCCTATGCCTGAGGACACAACAATCTTTTTAAATTTTGATGCTGCTTTTTCAAAAGCCCTAAGAATTCCAAAATTTCCACAGCCTGGGCACCATGTAATTGGCTTTTTTTTAAAATTCATTTTAATCACCTAAAATATCTTTAAGTTCTTCAGGAGTAAAAGGTCTACCATCCCACCTGTTTATTTTCCTAACTTTTTTGCCTAAGATGTTTTCAATCTTTTTAGCAAGCAATCCTGAGTAATTACATTCCACAACTGTTATGTTTTCATTTAACTTTGGCAAAAGAAGCGGTCGGAGATATCTTATTGCAATTAATTTATAGCCTAACTCCTCTGCAACCTCCTTAACAGCACCAAAAGTAGAACCCCACGTTATTAAATAATCTCTACCATTACAAAATACTTTAAACGGCTCTTTTTTCTCGACTTCCTTTTTTATACTTTCCTCTTTTCTCATCCTTTTAGCATACATTTCTTTTGCCACCTTTGGATCATCTGTTGTAAATCCAAACTCATCGTGCTCATTACTATTTGCCTTGACAACGATTGGCGGGAATGCCATTTTTGATACTCCATTCTCAGTTATTTCATATCTCTTAAAAATACCGTCAAATTCTTCTACAAAATCCATACTTTCCATTTTAATTTCATCAAACTCATCTACACTTTGATAGCTTTCTGACATGTGTTTATCTGTAAGAAGTATCGTAGGAGTTTGATACTTCCATGCTAAATTCAAAAGTTCAGCAGCCAAAACAAAGGAGTCTTCAACAGTTATCGGAGATGCAACAATTAATGGAAATTCACCATGGGCAGGATGTATTACAAAATCCAAGTCTTGCTGTGCAGTATATGTTGCCATACCAGTTGAAGGCCCACTTCTCTGGGATTCTATTATTAATATGGGGATCTCAGCCATAGCCGCCAAACTTATGCTCTCAGTCATCAAAGCAAATCCACCACCGCTTGTAGCTACTGCCGACCTTTTACCAGCAAATGAGCTTCCTAAAGCCATCATTATGGCTGCAATTTCACTTTCTGGTTGTACAACAACAATTCCCTCTTGCTTTGCGAGAAAATGAAGTATTGACGTTGCAGGAGTCATTGGATATGCGTAATAGTTATTTAATCCAGCTTTAAGCATTCCGATTGATATGGCCTCATTTCCACTGAAAACGTCTTTTTCATTGCCTATGCTTTCAACTCTAATTATTGGCTCTAAATCTCTTACATATTCATACCCTTTTTCAGCAAGTTTTATATCTGATTCAGCATCTTTGAATTCTTTCCTAAAAAGGTCTTTCAATTTTTCAATTTTTATGCCTAAAAGATGACATAACGCTCCTAAGACTACTGCGTTTCGAAAAATAGTGGATTTTTTCTCAGCTTTTACCATCTCCGTCATCGGAATTGGGATTAATTTAGCAGAATTAATTTTGCATTCAAAGTTTGAATCATAAACTATTTGCCCCCTAATCCTATCTGCATGCTTTTCAAGCACGTAGTTTTCTAAGCATACAAACAAATCGTAATAGTATCTATGAGAGTAGATTTTTTTCTCAGAAATTCTTACTATGCTCGCATTATGCCCTCCCCTAATTAAAGATTGATATTCTTGATATACGAACACGTTGTAGCCCATTTTTGAAAAGAGTTTTGATAAAAGCAAACCACCCCTTCTAACTCCATCTCCTGCAGCACCTGAGATTGCAATACACAAATCCATGAGCCGAGTTTGTTTTCAACAAA
>JAGGXN010000007.1 GCA_021163065.1 Archaeoglobaceae archaeon
ATTAATTTTTTATGATTTTTTATGGTTGTAGATTTTAATATTAAAGGCAATGTAGCTTGGATAGCAATAAATAGGCCAAAATTTCATAATGCAATAAATACAGAGGTTGTTGAGGGCTTAGCTAAATATCTAAAGCTTTGCGAGTCAAGAGAAGTTAAAGCCGTTGTATTGAAAGGCAAGGGTAAGAGTTTTTGTTCTGGGGCAGATTTAATTGAGTTCAAAAGATTTGTTGAAAGAGGTGGCTTGGAATATTACTCAAGGATTTTTCATGATGAGGTTATAAAGAGAATCAGAAACTTGGAAAAGGCTGTAATAGTTGAAGCTAAAGGGTACGTTTTTGGTGCTGGATTAAGTTTATTGCTCGCTGCTGATTACGCTATTGCAGCTGAAAATACAATCTTTTCAAGTGGTTTTGCGAGAATAGGTTTAAGTCCGAATACAGGCTCATCTTTCTTTTTTCCAAGATTAGTTGGATTAAAGAAGGCATTTGAATTAATGTCAACGGCAAAGCAATTTAATGCATTTGAAGCTCTAAACTTAGGCATAGTTAATGAGGTTGTGAATGAAAAAAGCGTGGAAAATAGGGTAGAGGAGGTTGCAAAATTTTATGCAATGATGCCAAGCAAAGTTATAGGCTATATAAAGCAGCTTTTGAACGTTAGCTTATCTAACAAAATTGACGAACATTTGCTGTTGGAAGAAAAGCTAATATTAGATACGGCAAAAAGTAAGGAGTTCTTGGAAAGGTTGGAGAAGATGATTGATAAAATTAAAGGCTAGCATACCACTCGAAAAATCTTTCCAAAGCTTTTCTTCTGTGAGATACTTCATTCTTTTCATCTCCCATCTCTGCAAACGTTTTATCGCCGTACAGAAACACTGGATCGTAACCAAAACCCTTTGTACCTCTAATTTTTTCTGATATCTCTCCATCTACTCTTCCAATAAAAGTATGGACATTTTTTCCATCAAAATATGCTATTACTGCTATGAAATAAGCTTTTCTATTTTTTATTCCTTTCATTAGCTTTATAATTCCCTCATTACCAATAGTTTTGAATACAAAAGAAGAATAAGGGCCTGGAAAACCATTTAAAGCTTCAATGAATAAACCACTATCTTCAATAAAGAAGGGTTCTTTTATTTTTTCAGCCAATAACTCAGCACTTTTCCTTGCAATTTCAATTAAGTCGTTTCCTTGAGGTTCCAAATATTCCATTCTTTTCCATTCAATGTTAATTCCATATCTTTCACCAATCTTTTTAGCTTCAATAAACTTTCCCTCGTTTGAGGTTATAAACAACATTTAACCACCTTTGACGTATTCAATCAATCCTAAGAAACCAAGCATATAAGATTCTTTGACTATGCGAGAGTTTTTATACAAATTTAGCAGTTCTCTAAATTCGGAATCGAGTTCTAATATTTTATTTTGCAAATCCATAGCATCTCCTCCTTTGCTAACAACTTCCTTGGCGATGTCCACCCATTCTACAATTTTTTTGTAAACTTTTTTTAGCAATTCACTCTTACCGAAACCAAAATGTGTAAATGCTATAATTTTTGGATTTAACTCCATCATTTTTTCCAGTGATTTTAATGACCCATTAAAATCAAATGGTGGAGGTGTTGTTGGTACTATCATGCCATTGTATTGCATACCTGCCGAATCACCTGTAAACAAAGTTTTGTGTTTGCTTAAGTAGAATGAGACGTGATGTACAGCATGACCTGGTGTGTGCAATGCCATTAATTTGCAATCTCCCAAATCTATTGTTTGCATGTCTTTAACAGCCAAAATTTTAGACTCTTCACATGGTTCTGGGGCTTGATAGATTTCTGCAATGTCTCCTAACAAGCTTTTTGCAGCGTTCCAAAGTTTTAAAGGGTTTATTAAATGCTTAAAACCCTTTGGATGCACTAATACTTTAGCATTTTTAAAATATCTTAACAGTCTACCAGCTCCGCCTCCATGATCTAAATGTATGTGAGTTACAGCAATATAGCGAACATCATCCCTGCTTATGCCCAATTCATCAATTGCGTTCAGTATTTCATTTGCTGTTGATGTAGAACCACAATCAACAATACAGGCTTTTTCAGAATTAATGATGTAGCAGCAGACAGCATCCTTTTCATTATTTATCATCGTATCAATGCAGTAAACGTTTGCAACTTTATCAACAATCATTGCTTTACCTTGGTCAACAGAATAAAAAGGTTAGCCTATTTTGCACGAAACTCTTGCATGCGCCTTCATGACATCTGATCTTGTAATTATTCCTAAAAGTTTTGTTTTATCGTTTCTATCAACCACAGGCAACCTTCCTATGTTGTTTTCAATTAATTTTCTCAAAACGTCTTCAAGCGTCTCATCTGGGTACGTAACGATGAGTCTTTTTGGCATAACACCTTTAACTTTAACTTTAGCCCTTTCTTCAAATGGAACTTTTTCAACGTCTTCAAATGTTATTATTCCAACCAATTTGCCATTTTCTACAACAGGATAGCCCAAATGACCGGTACTTTCAATTTTTTTCATAATTTCCACGAGTGTTTCATTTGGAGAGACTGTTACAATTTTCTCAGCAGGAACCATCGCTTCACCGACTTTTATGTTTTCCAAAACATCAACTGTCATTTCATCTCTATGAGCCGGGCTGTCTGCTTTCGTGTTGACTTGTTCAATGTAAATTGTGTAATCACCTGTTACCATATAGGCTAAAGCAACTGCAGCCATTCCTGGAAACAGCAATTCGTAATTTGTAGTCATTTCGCAGATCATTATTAAAACAGATATTGGCGCCTTTGAAATTCCGCCAAACAATGCAATCATTCCTACAGCTACAAATGCTGGAACTACTGAGAGTGGTACGGTGTCTGGAAAGAAAATGTGAAATAGCATGCCTACAGCCCCTCCAACCATACCACCTATAACTAAGCCTGGTGCAAAAACTCCACCACTTCCACCACTTCCGATAGTTAGAGATGTTGCTATTATTTTTATGATCGCTAAAACAAGCATGACTTTTAAAGGTAAGGCATTATACATAGCGAGCTGCAAAAAACCATATCCCATTCCTAAAGCTCCGTAACCTGCTGCAGGATCAAAGGTTTCAGCAACAAAAACGACGATTATTGCAGTTGCAAACGCTCCTAAGGCTGGTTTAAAGTGTAAGGGTAGTTTAAATTTATTGAAAAGATCTGAAAAAACTTTGTGCATTTTGTAAAAAAGAAATACATAAAACAGCCCAAAAATTCCACAGACAATGCCTTCAATCATAAAAAGTGGAATTTGATATGCTGAAATGTGGACTTCTGGAAAATTGAAAACTGGGTTGTATCCATCGTAAGTTGCAAAGATTATGTAACCTATAACAGAACCTATTAACGCAGGCATTAGGGCTTCTGCCTCAAAATCTCTCTTATAAAGAATTTCAGATGCTAGTATTGCACCACCAAGGGGTGCTTTAAATATACTACCTATTCCTGCTCCAATTCCGACGGCTAATGCTAGTCTTCTATCCTTTGTACTCAATTTTAGCAGATCAGCAACTATTGATCCGTAGCCTGCTGAAATTTGAGCGGTTGGTCCTTCTCTTCCAGCACTACCTCCAGAACCGATAGTTATTGCCGAAGCTATTGTTTTAATTAGTGGTATTCTTGCCCTAACTTTACCGCTTTCTCTATGAAAACTTCTGATTGCAGCATCAGTTCCATGTCCTTCCGCTTCAGGAGCAAAAGTGTAAACTATAAAACCGCAAATAAGACCGCCAGCAACCATTACGATTATTAGATTTACTGGATTTTCAGGTTTAATCCAGCTAAAATTAATAACACCAGGCTTTGGTGGATAAAATCCAGCTCCAAATCCTAAAAAATAGAGTGTTGAGTGTTCTAAAAGCGTATAAAATATTATTGCACCTATTCCTGCAATTATTCCCACTAAAATACCTATTAAGTTCCACTTCCAAAGATAATTAGATTTAAAAAGTTTAATTAGTTTGTTTTTAGTCATTCAGTTGCAATTCAAAATCTGAGAATATATATTTTTTTAAAATCATTGAGTTAAGGCTTATGGAAAGTATTTAATGTTCAAAGTTGAATAGCTTGCATGTTGCCATTAAATCCGAAGCAGATGAAAAAGATGATGAAACAGATGGGAATTGAGATGGAAGAAGTTGATGCTGAAGAAGTTATAATAAAAACGTCTGATGCAGAACTAATTTTCAAAAATCCAAGTGTTACGAAGATAAAGGCCAAGGGTGTGGAAACTTTTCAAATAGTTGGAAACTACGAAATTTTGGAAAAGAAACCTGAGATCAGCGACGAAGATGTTAAGCTGATAATGGATCAGGCTAATGTGGATGAAGAGACTGCAAGAAAGGCTTTGGAAGAATCGAAAGGAGACTTGGCTGAGGCTTTGATGAAGCTACAAGAGATATAGCTAAAATGGAACCTCCAGTAGTTTTAGTTAGAAAAAATGCAAGCTTTTTAGTTGAGAAATTTGAGGGAATTCTGCATACTCATCATGGTAAAATAAATTTGGAAGAGTTGAAGTACAAAAATTTTGGTGATGAGATAAAAACTCATCTCGGAGTAAGATATAAAATAGCTCCTTTTAACCCTTCAGATTTTTTTAGACATTTTAAAAAGACAGCAACACCAATAATGCCTAAGGATATAGGAGCTATAATAGTTTACACCGGCTTAACTCCAGATTCTATGATTTTAGATGCCGGAACTGGAAGTGGGGTTTTAGCTGCATATTTAGCTTATTTTAGCAAGTATGGTGAAGTTGTAACGGTTGAAAAAAGAAAGGACTTTGCAAAGGTTGCAAGGGAAAACTTTAAGCTTGCAAAACTCAAAAACATCCATCAGATCGTTGGTGACATAAATTTTGTTGCTGATGGTTTTAAAAAAGAATTCGATTTAATAGTTTTAGACATGAAAGGAGATGCAGAGTTTATACCAAAAGCCAAAGAACTGCTTAAGGTTGGAGGCCATGTAGCAGTTTACAATCCATACTTTGAAGCAACTAAAAAAGTTTATGAAGTGATGCTTAAAGAAGATTTCAAGGAAGTTGAAAGTTTTGAAATTTTAAGGGTTGATTTGGAGCATAGAAAGGTCGGGACAAGATTAAAAACAAAAATTTGGCATACCGGATTTATCGTGATTGGAAGGAAAGTTTAGCTAAAAGACATGCACCTTTTGCAACGGCTAAGGGATCATTTACAATCTCTATTTCCGGCTCAAAGTGTGTTGCTAAGAAAGAGTAGATTTTATCCTTTAATTTGTCTTTGCTTAACTTTCCACCAATTCTTCCACCTATTGCAACAATTTCAGGATCTAAGAGCATTATTGCATTTGCTATAGATCTACAAAGAAGGTTGAATCCTTTTATCTCGTAAATCCTACCATCTTTAATCATTTTTTCAGGATTTTTCAAGCTCCATCCGCTAAAGTAGCATTCTAAATGTCCATAACCTCCACACACGCACTTTTTCTTACCACCAACAAATGTATGCCCAATTTCACATGCAATACCACTTCCTCGCAGGATTTTTCCATCTGCAATTATTCCACATCCAATTCCAGTACCGATTGTTATGCCCAATAAGTTTCTCGCATTACTTTTAATGCTACAATAAAGAGCAAAGCAATTAGCATCGTTCTCCCAAAATAAAGGCTTATTTAGAACAAAATCTCTCATTTCAATCAATTTTGGCAAGTTTGGAGCGTTTAAAGCTCTATTGTTTTTAAACCACATTGCAGCACCAATTCCAATGGCTTTTGGTTTGTATTGCGTTATTAAATTCTCAATCAGTTGATAAAGCTTAGCATAGTTTGATTTTGTAGAGTAAACTCCAATGCTACGAAAATATTTATTCAACAAAACGATGTCTATGTTTGTCCCCCCAATGTCTATGCCTAGGAAAGTCATGAAATTATTACAATTTTATAGTTTAAATTTTTACTCAAAATTATTAATGATGTCTTTCCCTTACATCAACATTTACCGCAGCTTAGCTAAGAATCATTTCCTTTTGATGCATATTTATTTTTATATTTCCATACACCTGTAAATTTGTTTTTTAAAGTATTAAAATAAAAAAACCAATTTATGATTTAACAATTAAAAATTAACATTAAACCGTTCTTCTTCCCCTTGCCATTGAAATTTTACCGGTTCTTGAAAGCTCTTTTATTCCGTACTGTCTCATTAAGTCTATGAAAGCATTTATTTTGTCTTCATCACCCGTTATCTCTATTATAAAGCTCTCCCTTGAAACATCAACAATTCTTGCCCTAAATATGTTTGCTATTTCGATAATTTCACTTCTCTTTTCGGGAGTTACGTTGACTTTAATTAGAGCTAATTCTCTTTCAACGCTGTTGTAAGTCAAATCACTAACCTTTATAACTTCTATAAGTTTGTTTAATTGCTTCATAACTTGCTCAATTGTTTTTTCATCACCAGAAACAACAATTGTCATTCTACTAATGTCCTCTCTTTCAGTAGTCCCCACCGCTAAGCTCTCAATGTTAAACCCTCTCCTTCTGAAGAGAGATGAGACTCTTGCTAAAACTCCAGGTTTGTTTTCAACCAAAACGGCAATTGTATGCTTCATTTTTCACACCTCTTTGTCTATAACTTCATTTAATGCTGCCCCTGGAGGGACCATTGGATAGACGTTTTCAAGCTTCTCTACCCAGAAATCGATTAATACTGGAGCGTCTATTTCGAAAGCCTCCTTTAATGCATCTTCAACCTCGTTTGGCTTTTCAACAGTCATTCCAACTGCCCCAAATCCTCTAGCAATTTTCTCAAAGCTTAGACCCTCATATCTCAATCTTGTGGCAGAATATCTTTCATTGTAGAACATTTCCTGCCATTGCCTAACCATTCCCAAGTATGCGTTGTTCAAAACGCAGATTTTTACTGGAATGCTATAGTCAACACATGTAGCAAGCTCTTGAATGTTCATCAAAATGCTTCCATCTCCAGCTATGTCAACAACTGTTTTTTCTGGAAAGGCTGTTTGCGCACCCATTGCCGCTGGAAATCCGAAACCCATCGTTCCTAAACCACCGCTTGATATAAACTGCCTTGGATGCTTTACTTTAAAGTACTGTGCAGCCCACATCTGATTTTGACCAACTTCGGTTGTAACTATTGCATCTGGGCACAACTCATAAACTTTCTCTATTACAAATTGCGGCTTTATCTTGTCTTTTTCTTTTATATACCTCAAAGGATATGCTTTTCTCCATCCATTAACCTTGTCTTCCCACTCTTTTCTTTGCTTGTATTTCACATGGTTGACCAATTCCTTTAAAACGAGTTTTGCATCACCAACAATTGGGACATCAACTCTAACATTTTTCCCTATCTCTGCCGGATCAATATCTATATGAATTATCTTTGCATAAGGAGCAAAATCTGAAACTCTTCCAGTAGTTCTATCGCTAAAACGACATCCAACAGCTATGACTAAATCTGATTCGTGTAAAGCGTAATTTGCATATTTTGACCCATGCATTCCAACAAATCCCAAGCATAGCGGATGAGTTTCTGGTATTGCACCCTTTCCCATTAATGTTGTAACAACAAAGGCTGGGATTGATTCGGCTAATCTTAGAAGCTCTTTCTGAGCATTCGATAGTCTTATTCCCCCTCCAGCTAATATTACTGGTCTTTCAGACTCCATTATCAATTCAGAAGCTCTTTTAATTTGCCTTGGATGCCCAAATACTTTTGGTTTGTAACCAGGCAATTCGATTTTTTCTGGATAGTCGAATTCAATGTCTGCAATAGTTACATCCTTTGGCAAATCAACTAAGACTGGACCAGGTCTGCCAGTAGAAGCTATTGTAAAAGCCTCTTTTATCGTTTCAAGCAACTTATTAGCGTCGGTAACCAAATAGTTGTGTTTAGTTATCGGCATTGTTATTCCAGTAATGTCTGCCTCTTGAAAGGCATCATTGCCTATTAAAGCTGTTGGAACCTGTCCAGTCATAACGACGATTGGCGAAGAATCCATGTAGGCATTTGTTATACCAGTAACAGTATTCGTTGCTCCCGGACCAGAAGTTGCGAATGCAACACCAGTTTTACCACTTGCCCTAGCGTAACCGTCAGCAGCATGAACTGCTGCTTGCTCATGCCTCGTTAGGATATGAGTTATTTCAGAGTCAAATAGTGCATCGTACACTTCGATTATAGCACCCCCTGGTATTCCAAAAATGTGTTCAACACCCTCCAACTCCAAAGCCTTAACAATTGCATTTGCAGCCCGCATAAAAAACACCACCTATAGCGTTTGGGCAAAAAGCCCGGTTACTCTACAATTACCAAAATTAAGTCTTTTACAATCATAATTGATGCTAACAATTTTGGCATTAAACTTCCTAAAACCAGCAATTTAAATAATTTTTGGTTCTTTTACAAACTAAAAAAATTAAATTGGTTAAACTAGTGCTTTAAAGTCTTTTACCGAGCTCTCTCAAAAATCCGATTAGAAATCCTATAGCTTTCTTTACTTCTGGCTCCCTCATAGCTTTTAATAAGTCCATTAATCCAGCAGTTTCATATTCTAAGTCAAGCGTAGCTTCCTCTATAGCATTTACCAGCTTTTTTACTTTGTCATTAGCTAACAATACTCATCAATATTTCTGTATTTTTTGTTATTAGCTCTTCAATTTCTGAATCAACGGTTTCTTGAGCCATTGTTACCAAATTTGTAACAAGTTCTGCTAGTTTTAAAAGTTCATCGAGTAATCCCCTTTTTTCCAACATTACTAATTTATCCAAAACACTAAGTATTTCGTCACCGTTGATGATAGTTTTTCCATTACATCGTAGATAATGTTCTCCGCCCTCTCATCAAATCTTGCTTCGGCTATGATTTTTATCACCTCGTTTTTAGTAGTTTTGGCTTTTTTGGTAGTGGAGGGCATAGAGCTGGAACGAGAGGAATAAGAATTGCTAAAATACTTGAGGATGAACTTAAAGAGCTTAAAAATGTTGACATAAGGAAGGAGACAAAGGTTTTTGGAACATAATGAAACGATTGCTGCTGTACAAAAGAGTGAGAAGCTGTTGAAGATTGAAGCGAAGAAGATCGTTGTTGCTACTTAACAACAAGATAATCAAGAAGGGGATTTGCGTTACTGAAAGCTTGAAGCCATATTTGGATCTTAAAGGACTGTGTATACTAAGGCAGTGGGCTGGCGTTTACGATGAGGGCAAAGAAATTCCAAATATATCTACAACAAACATTAGAGGATTTATTCAAGCAAACAGATTCGGAAAGTTTGGAATGTGCTTAGCTCCTGCAGCAGCTTTAGAAGTTGTGAAGTTGATTAAAAAACACTGAATTTTTTATTCTTTTTTATCAACTTTTTTTAGATATGGCATTTAACAATTCTAAATAGAAATTTTTAAATATGATTATTAAACATATTCTTAAGGTGGAATTTATGAAGTTGCAATATATATATTGCAGCTATAGTGCTTTTGATTGTAAGCTTGGCAGTGCCAGTGGCAGCAATACCACCACCAGACACAAGTTGGAACCCACCATCCGAAACACCATCTGTTAAATCTGGAGAACCCAGTGGTACACCGTCTATCACAATACCGACTCAAAATGTATACTATGAGTATGGTGGTGAAAATTGGAAAGAAGTTTATGGTGCAGTATCTGGTAACATCGCTTTTTGGGTTCAATATGGACCTGCATGGGGACTAAAATCGGCAGTTTATTTGGGAAATACTGTCAGGACTGCAATTTACAATGATCAATACCAATATCTTTACTGGGTTGAAATTTATCCAGATGGTAAGTGGAGGTACTGGGGCTTAGGCTATCACAATTCTGGATGGATAATGAGGTACAGATTCTTGGGCGATGCTCCAGGATGGCATAAAATATTATCTATGGCTCTAAATCTGGATACAGCAATCCAATTTGGGTTTACGTTTGGAGCAATTCTCCTTCACCAGGTCCACAGCCTCAGCCAACCCCAACCCCGCAACCATCCAGTCTGTCATTAAATGCTTGGATGACTAAAACAACTTATTACGTTGGAGAATCAATTGACATGTATTACAGCGTTAACATGCCTGCAAATGTTAAGATTACAACTTATACACCATACGGTAGCCAAATTATTAGCAAATATGTCGGTTCAGGAACACACTATCAGCATATTGGTACTGCTGGTTCAATTACAGGATGGAGACAGGTTAAAGTAGAGGCTTGGGCAAACGGGCAACACAGAGTTGTATGGTTGAATTATAACGTTCAGTATCCGTATCAATACGAAGAACCAAATCCTCCACCAATGCCTGAAGAACAACCCCCAATACCACCTTGGTGAATTTGTTAGTTCTTTAATTTTTTTATTTAAAATTAATTTTTAGAGCATGGGAGGTGAAAAGTTTGAAAGTTGGATATTTTGGGATTATTTTTTTATTGCTGGTTTTAGTAACACCAGTGCTAGCTAGTGTTGATATTCAGTATGAAGAGCCCAAAATTGAGATAATAATTGGTGTAGATGATAAAAATCTTATGTATGATGAAGTTGAAAAATTAAAACAATACTTGAATGAAATGGGAATCGCCAACATAGAAACGTATTACACAAGCGATAACATAGATTGGAAGTATCTCAAAGATAGTGATTTAATAATCTACCACAATATGGGTTGGGATTGGTACGATTACAAAAATGGAAAAAGCCCGCAAATATATGCGATTCTAAAAAAAGCCAAAGATTATGGAATTCCAATTCTCGTTTTAGGAGATGATTTAACTTGGCATGCTGATGATTACTATGCAAGCGAAGTCTTACATTTACACTCTGCTGAAAGTAATGGTAGACTAGGTTCATATAATATGGTTCAAATAGTTGACGTAAACTCGCCAATAATTAATGGCAAATTTGGTAAAGTTCAAAATTTCACGTATCGTGGAGATCCAGACGTAATGTGCGCACATAGAGAAGGAAAAATTCTGGCAACCACTTCCTGCATTGGAACATGTTCAGAAACTCCAATTCTTTTTTATTATATAGATAAGTCTCCAATAATTGCAATAAACTTGGATCTATATTTGTATTCGTGCTCTTCTAAGAAAATGGGAATTGTCGGGCAAGAACACGATTTAAAAATGATAGAATTATTATTTAAAAATTCGGTGGATTACTTACTTAATTGGGCGAATTACAATTTTCAGTCTCCGTATCAACATAGACCAAATCCTCCATCGGTGCCTGAGGAGAGAAATCCAATACTACCATGCAATGTAGCATTAGACGCTAAAGTAACATTGCATGGTGGAAGCTTCTTTACAGATGGATGGGGTGGTGGAAAAATTGTCGATAAACATACCATAGTTGATGGTGTATTTTTACCAAGAGGTAAACAATGGGATCAGGGTGCTGTATGGTGGGACTGTCACGATGGAGTTAATCGCTATATAAAAATTGATCTGGGTGGTGTATATGAAATCTATGGATTCATTGTACAGGCAGATGATAACGATGCTTATAACTTGTACTACTGGGATTTAGAATCTTCTACGTGGTGTTTAGCTTGGCACATTCCAAATTATGACGAATATGGTTGGGGAATGCAAACTAGGCCGAATCCAAACAGTAACTCGGTAATCTATTACTTGCCCGAGCCAATTGTTACAAATGCATTGAAAATTGAAGGAGACATGTATGATAGTGATCTCTACTTTGCAGTATCTGAAGTTCAAGCATTTGGTGTTCCACAATTAACCCCCTAATCATTGCTTAAAAAAAATTTAATTTAAATAAATTTGGGAGGTAAAATGATGGGAAAGATGTGTTTGGTAATAGTCTTGTTGGTTGTAGGAATGTTCTCAACAGTTATAGCTATGGATTCGCCAAAACCCACTAAGCTATCACAATATGATTTCACAGAAGCAAACAACCAATTTGCCTTAGATTTATACTTAAAGTTGAGCAACAATAAAGGTAACATCTTCTTCTCTCCCTACAGCATTTC
>JAGGXN010000191.1 GCA_021163065.1 Archaeoglobaceae archaeon
CATATAATTATAATAACTCAAATAACCATCTCCAAAAAAAACTGACAATGTAAGCATTAAACAGGCATTCAGTTAAGTGAAAAATAATTGAAATTGAAAAAAGTATAAATCGATAAAGAATAAAAATAAACGATCACAAAAGTAAAGCTACATTAAATATTGACAACACTCGAAAAACATTTCGAAATAATTATTAAGTTTATTAGCAAATTCCACCAATGGAATTTAAATGTCGCCAATACACTTGGAACGACATCGTAGAACTTTGCAGAAAACTTTCCAATGAAATTAGAAAGAACAAATTCAAACCCGACGCGATTGTTGCAATTGCCAGAGGTGGATGGGTGCCTGCAAGAATTCTGTGCGACTTTTTAAACGTTAAAGATCTATATAGCGTTAAAACTGAGCATTGGGGCATTGTTGCAACGGAAACTGGAAAAGCGAGGATTACCCAGCCTTTAAACGTTGATTTTAGCGGCAAAAACGTCTTAATTGTTGACGATGTTGCAGACACTGGTGAGACTGTTGAAATTGTCGCTGAACACGTTAGAGATTTAAATGCAAAAGATGTTAAGATAGCCGTTATCGATTACAAACACACCTCAAAGTTCAAGCCCGATTTTTTTGCAAGTGAAATGAAGGAGTGGAAGTGGATAGTCTACCCTTGGAGTTTACGAGAAGATTTAAGAGATTTGATTATCAAAGTCGGAGTTAGAGATGTGAAAAAACTTAAGGAGATTCTAGAAAGGGAGTACGAGTTCTTCGTTGACGAAAACTTAATTGAAGATGTGTTAAACGATGAGTGGTATGAGTGGGATAAAAAATAGAGAATTGGAATTTTTGAAAAGCTTAATTGATGTTGCTGCTGGTAGAAAAAAAGCTGATTTAGTTATAAAAAATGCAAACATCGTAAACGTTCTGACTGAGGAAATTTACGAAGGTGATGTAGCCGTATTCAAAGATAGAATTGCGGGAATCGGCAATTACAATGGAATTGAGGAAATAGATGCCAGCAATTTGTATGCTGTTCCAGGATTGATTGATGGGCACACGCATATAGAGATGTCGATGCTCAGCGTTACAGAATTTGCCAGAATCGTCGTGCCGAAGGGAACAACGAGTGTTGTTGAAGATCCTCACGAAATAGCAAACGTTTTGGGCAAAGACGGCATTAAGGTGCTGCTGGAGGAGGCAAAAACAACTCCATTAAAGGTTTTCTGCATGGTCCCTTCTTGTGTGCCGTCTTCGCATTTAGAAACTTCAGGAGCAGTTATAGATGCAGATGACGTTGATGAACTGCTTAAAATTGAAGGGGTCATTGGATTGGCCGAGGTCATGAACTTTCCTGGAGTGATAAACAAAGATGAAGAGGTCATTAAAAAGATAATCAGCGCAAAAGATTATCCAATTGATGGGCACGCCCCTTTGCTGAGCGGCAAAGAATTAAACGCGTACGTTTCTGCAGGAATAGGTTCAGATCATGAAAGTATCGACTATAACGAGGCTTTGGAGAAACTTAGGCTAGGCATGAGGGTTATGATTAGGGAGGGTTCGGCTGCAAGAAATCTATCTAACCTTATCAAACTTGCTGGCAACAGATACACGATGCTCGTAACTGATGGTGATAGAACGATTAAAGACTTAATTGAGCAAGGATATCTAGATTACGTCTATAGAAGAGCTGTTGAAGAAGGTTTAGACCCGATCAAAGCCCTGCAAATGTGCACGATAAACACTGCTGAGTGGTTTGGGATTAATGCTGGATTGATTGCTCCAAGCAAATTTGCCGATGTTGTCTTGCTCAAGAATTTGGAGAAATTTGAGGTTGTAAAAGTTATAGCAAACGGCAAGGTTGTTGGAGAAATAAAAAGAGGGTTTAGCTATCCAGATTTCGTAAAGAAGAGTGTTAAGGTTAAGAAGTTGAGTAAAGAGGACATTAAAATTGAAGGGAGTAGAAGAGCAAGAATAATCAAAGTTATTGAAGGCGAAATTGTGACCGATGAAGAAATTGAACACGTTGAAGGAATCGATGTTAATAGAGACATTTTAAAGATCGTTGTTGTTGAAAGATACGGCAAAGGTAACGTGGGCAAAGCGTACATCAAAGGATTTGGATTGAAAAGGGGAGCTTTTGCATCGTCAGTTGCACACGATGCTCACAACATCGTTGCCGTTGGAACCAACGATGATGATTTGTGTTTAGCAGTAAACAGAGTTGCTGAGTTGGATGGGGGAATAGTTGTCGTTGACAAAGATGTTAAAGCTGAGTTACGATTAAACATAGCGGGTTTAATGAGTGAAGAGAGAGCTGAAGTTGTTGCTGAGAAGTTTGAAAAAATCAACGTTGAATTAAGAAAGTTGGGGTGTAAATTAAAATCGCCCGTGTTCGCATTATCTTTTATGGCACTGCCAGTAATCCCAAAGCTCAAAATCACAGATTTGGGATTAATTGATGTGGAAAAGTTTGAAGTTGTTAATGTGTTTGTAGAGTAATTCGAAACACTTGCCCATACTCCTAAACAAACTCTCCCCTTGCCACCATAACAACCTTCCCACCAACCATAACATCTATGTCTCCATTTTCTTTTTCTTCAGCCTTTAAAAACAGCAGTGATGGTCTTTTTATTTCGTACCCTTGTTCAACCCTGATGTCTATATTGTTTGTATCAAAATAACGGTGTTTCACCAAATAGGCCGCCAAACAACCATTCGCACTTCCAGTTGCCGGGTCTTCACTAACGCCGTAAAAGTCTGCGAAAACTCGTGCGTTTAAATGATTTCTATTGTTGTACGTTTCAGGACAAAACACTAAGATAGCTTTCGCATCTAAACCTTCAATTAACTTGAAATACCTCTCCTTGTCAATTTGAACTCTTTTCAACGCATCTAAGCTCTTCAATGGAACTACAATGAAAGGTAAGCCGGTAGAAACTTCTTGGATGGGGAATCGATCTATATCCTTTTTATCGATGTTTAAAACTTGTGCGATCCGATTTGATTCTAAGGTTTTCCCGAAAACAGGTGGCTTCTGCCTCATCCATAGAATGTCGTTTTCTCTTGTTACTGGAATCTGTCCAATTTTTAGATTTAAAATTATTGTTTTTATGGGCTTTCTGATTATTTCTCTTTGAATTACGTAGGCTGTACCTAAAGTTGGATGACCGGCAAAGGGGACTTCCCTTTCCGGTGTGAAGATACGAACGTCACATCCATTTTCCCACTTTTCCGATAAGATGAATGTAGTCTCTGAATAGTTCATCTCCCTTGCAATTTCCTGCATTTGTTCGTCAGACAGCATTCCAGCATTTCTGAAAACAGCTAATTGATTGCCAGTGTATTTCTTCTCAGCAAAAACATCTACGATGTAAAATTTGAGATTCATTTTTACACCTTGTTGAGTTCACCGGGTTCATTAGAGTTCACTAGATATCAACTCAGCAACACTTATCTTACTAATCACTCTTTCTACAGTATCTGTTGCAATCACCTCTGTAACGCCAGCGTTGTAAAGCTTATTCAATGCGTAGTTAGCCAAAACAGCATGAACACAGGCAGCTTTAACACTTTTAGCTCCATTTTTCAATAAAATTTTTGTAGCCTCAACAATAGTTCCTCCAGTAGAAATTATGTCATCTACTATCAAAACATCCTTACCTTCAACATCCAGATTTTTTGGCGCAATTTCAACCGTCTCAGCATCAATTCTTCTCTTCTCCAAATAATCAAATTCACAGTTTGCTGCTTTTGCAGCAACCTTAACCCTTTCATACGATCCAAAATCGGGTGAAAGCATTACAACGTCTTGCTCTTTAAAATAATTGCCAATAATCGGCATCGCATCCAAATCTATTAGCTTGCTGAAATGGCTGGCAGCATCCTTGCTATGAATGTTCACTGTTACAACCTTAGATGCGTAGCTTTCCAATAACCTCGCGATAGCTCTTATACTTATCGCCTCACCATCCTCAAACGCCTTATCCTGCCTTGCATAACCCATGTATGGAACTACAGCTACGACTTCTGTATCGTTCAAAGCATCGAATAACAGCATCAGTGATACAACATTTTCATTGCAGTTTAAGCTTTGAACAACAACGTTTGTATCATCAAAATCCTCAACCTTGACATAAATTTCACCGTCTGGAAATTTTTTAAAAGTCGTTTTTGCAAGCCTTAAATTTAAAGTCTTAGCAATCCTTAAAGCAAGCATCGGTGATGCATTACCAGCAACCACCTTCATAACATCGGCTAATACTATCAATAATTTAACCTTTGTGAAATTTAACGATTTAAAACGAATTTTCGAAAGATATTTATTTCTTTCAGGCTAAATTAGCTATATTACTCTCATTTGGGGAGGGGAGGAAGATGGAGAGAAAAATCAGAGTTTTAGTAGCTAAACCCGGCTTAGACGGTCACGATAGAGGTGCTAAAGTTGTTGCAAGAGCTTTGAGGGATGCTGGCTTTGAAGTTATTTATACTGGCATAAGAAGAACTCCAGAGGAGATTGCCGAGACTGCATTACAAGAAGATGTTGACGTTGTGGGTTTAAGCATCCTCAGCGGTGCACACCTTGAATTGATTCCACACGTAATAGAGGAGCTTAAAAAAAGAGGTTTAGAGCCAAACAAAGATGTTTTAGTTTTAACAGGAGGAATAATTCCAAAAGAGGATGTTGAAAAGCTCAAGCAGCTTGGAATTGCAAGTGTTTTTGGTCCTGGTACACCTTTAAATGAGATAATCGATTTTATTAAGAATAACGTAGCCAAATTAAGAGGTGGTTGAAATGTTTAAAAAAATTGACCATATCGGTATAGCCGTAAGCAATTTGGATGAAGCAATGGAGCTTTATAAAAAACTGGGTTTTGAGGTTAAAGAAGTTGAAGAAGTTGCCGAACAAAAGGTTAAGGTTGCAATGCTTCCTGTTGGAGAGAGCAAGATAGAGTTACTTGAGGCAACGTCTGAAGACAGCGCAATTGCAAAGTTTATTGAGAAAAGAGGAGAAGGAATCCACCACATAGCCATAAACGTTGAAGACATTGAAAAAGCCTTGGAAAATGCAAAGAATGAAGGGTTAAAGCTGATTGACGAGAAACCAAGGGTGGGTGCCGGAGGTAAAAAAGTTGCATTTGTGCATCCAAAAAGTACGAAAGGCGTATTGTTAGAATTTGTTGAGGGTTAAGATTAAAGATAAAGGTGTAAGGTGATCAAATGAAAAAAGAGCTTATTGATGAAATATACGCTAAAAAAGAGAAAATCAAACAAATGGGAGGAGATAAAAGAATTCAAAAACAGCACGATCAAGGCAAGCTAACTGCAAGAGAAAGAATTGACTTATTGCTTGATCCGGGAAGCTTTGTAGAAGTAAACCCATTTGTAGAAAAGAGGAACATCGATTTTGGTTTGGATAAATTGGATTTGCCAGCAGATGGTGTTGTTACAGGTTATGGAACGATCGATGGAAGGCCTGTGGCAGTATTTGCTCAAGATTTTACTGTAATGGGTGGAAGTTTGGGAGAGATGCACGGATTTAAGATTGCTTACATAATTGACTTTGCAATGAAAGTTGGAATGCCCGTAATCGGTTTAAATGATAGCGGTGGTGCAAGAATTCAGGAGGGTGTTGATGCTTTAAAGGGCTATGGTGACATATTTTATAGAAACACGCTTGCAAGTGGAGTAATCCCACAAATTAGTGTTATTCTTGGACCTTGTGCTGGAGGTGCTGTTTACAGCCCAGCAATCGGAGATTTCATTATTATGACCAAAAATCCAGCCTGCTACATGTTCATTACAGGCCCAGCAGTAATCAAGGCTGTGACTGGTGAAGAAGTAACGATGCAAGAGCTTGGCGGGTGGCAGGCACATGCGATGAAGAGCGGTAACTGCCATTTGGTGGCAGAGGATGATGAAGAGGCTATGATGTTGGTCAGGAAATTAATAAGTTACTTACCCTTAAACAACCTTGATGACCCACCAGTAGTTGATACTGGAGATGATCCTGCGAGAACAACACCAGAGGTTGTTGATGTTGTGCCTGACGATCCAACCAAGCCTTATGACGTTAGAGATATAATAA
>JAGGXN010000091.1 GCA_021163065.1 Archaeoglobaceae archaeon
AGGTGATTGTAGAGAAAGAAAAGCTTGTAGATGCGATAAGTGATGCGATAAACAATTCAAAACCGAGAAAGTTTGTGGAAACGGTTGAAATGGCAGTAAATCTTAGAAATGTTGATTTGAAAAGACCAGAAAACAGAATAGACACCATAGTAGCATTACCCCACGGACTTGGTAAGCCTAGAAAAGTTGGTGCCTTTGCTAAGGGTGAAACTGCTTTAAAAGCTAAGGAGATTGCTGACATCGTTATTACTCATGAGGAGATTGATGAATTAGCTAAGAATAAGAGAAAGGCCAAGAAGATTGCAAATCAAATGGATTTTTTTATAGCTGAAGCGCCTTTAATGCCAGAGATTGGTAAAAAACTCGGTCCAATTTTAGGGCCAAGAGGTAAAATACCACAGCCAATACCACCCTTAGCTGATCCAAAACCATTTATAGAAAGGCTTAAAAAATCAGTTAAGATTAGAACGAGAGATAAACCAACTTTCCACGCCCCAATAGGTAGAAGAGATATGGATATAGAAAAGATAGCTGACAATGCGTTGGAGATTTTGAAAGTTGTTGAAAGCAAGTATGAGCCACAAAATATTAAATCTATCTACGTAAAGACAACAATGGGCAAAGCAATTAGGGTGATATAATGGCTGCCGTAAGAGGTAAACCACCTAAGTGGAAAATAGAGACCGTTGAAGAGCTTAAGAATATTTTTACCAATCATCCAGTTATTGCAATCGTAAGTTTTAGAAATGTAACAGCAAAACAAATGCAGGAAATAAGAAGAGAGTTTAAAGACAAAGCAATTATCAAAGTTACTAAGAACTCCCTAATTGAGAGAGCTTTAGACGCTGTAAGTGGCAATATTAAAAAATTGAAAGACTTTGTTGGCGATCAAACTGCCATAATTGCTTCAAACATAAATCCATTTAAACTTTACAAACTTTTGGAAGAGACAAAAGTGCCTTCACCATTAAAACCCAATCAAATTTCCCCAGTTGATGTTACTGTTGAAAAGGGTCCAACATCTTTTCCGCCTGGTCCAATAATAGGCGAGTTACAATTAGCCGGATTGCCTGCAGCAATTGAAAAGGGAAAGATAGTGATCAAGGATACTGTAACAATTGTTAAAGCTGGAGAAATTGTAAAGCCAGAAGTTGCAAGAGCTTTGGAAAAACTAGAAATTAAACCAATCAAAATAGGCTTAGATGTTAGGGCAATCTACGATAGTGGTGTAGTTTTAACACCAGACGTCTTAGCAATAGATGAAGAAAAGGTAAAACAGGATTTCATGGATGCTTATACAAAGGCTTTAAATCTCGCAGTAAATGCTGCCTATGTAACGCCTGAAACTGCTGAGATACTTTTAATTAAAGCATTTAACGATGCAAGGAACTTGGCAATCAATGCATGTATATTTGAAAGAGATGTTATGTCAGAATTAATAAACAAAGCTTACTCAGAAATGATGTCTTTAGTTTCTATTTTGCCAGAAGAAGCGTTGGATGATGAGTTAAAGAACTTAGTTTCAAAAGCAGTTGAAGTTAAAGCTGTAAAAGAGGAAGTTGTGGAAGAAGAAAAAGAGGAAGAAGAGGAGAAAGAAGAGGAAGAAGAGAAGAAGGAAGAAGAGGCTATAGAAGGTTTGGGAGCTTTATTTGGTTAAGGAGGTGTTGTGAATGGAATATGTGTATGCCGCATTACTTCTGCATTCTGCTGGTAAGGAGATAAGTGAGGAGAACGTAAAAGCAGTATTAGAGGCTGCAGGTGTTGAAGTGGACGATGCCAGAGTTAAGGCATTGGTTGCCGCTTTAGACGGAATAGACATCGATGAGGCTATTTCAAAGGCTGCAATTACTGCTCCAGTAGCTGCTGCCGCTGCACCAGCAGAAGCTGCACCAGCAGAAGTAGCAGAAGAAAAGAAAGAAGAGGAGAAAGAAGAGGAAGAAGAGAAGAAGGAAGAAGAGGCTATAGAAGGTTTGGGAGCTTTATTTGGTTAAATTTTAGAATTTTATTATTTATAACTTTTATAAATATTTAAAGCATCGAAGGAGATATATTGCCCTTAGCTAAAATTAGTTTATGTGGAAGAAAATCGTTGAAAAATTCGAAAGATATCCATCTCAAATCGCTGTAGCAAAAGAATTCCTAAGACTGGGAATTTCTGTGAAAAACGGAAAGGCTTATTGCGACAACATAGAGCTCGTACCAACAAAGATCGCAGAAGCTATAGGTGTCGATAGAAAAGTCGTTGTAATGGCAATTCAGAACATTGAAAGAGATGAGGAGCTAAGAAAAGTTTTTTCTTCTTTAAAGCCAGTAGCAAACATTACAGAAGTTGCAAGAATTCTTGGGTATGGAGTCTTAGAAGTCTTTGCTGAAAGTCATAAAGTTGGAATTGTTGCAGGAATTACGTCTATTTTAGCTAGAGAAGGTATATCTATTAGATACACTCTAGCTGAGGATCCTGAATTAAGTGTAGAGTCCAAGCTTACAATTGTAACTAACTCAAAGATTCCGGGAAGGCTTGTTGACGAATTTTTGAGTGTTGATGGCGTTAAAAAAATTGTAATAAGTTGATGTCTATGCCATTAAAGATTTTTGAAAAACTATTTGATGATATAAAAGACATTAAAGCCGAAACCAAGGCATTAAACATATACATTTACGATGCCGACTACGATGAAGTTAAAAAGCTTGTTGAAAAAGACTATTACCTTGCAGCGATTTGCGGAAGAAAAGAGGGTTTTGTCAGGGTTATGGTAAGTAAAACCTTTAAGCATGAAAATTATGAGATTTCAGCATGCATATACAGCAAAGATGTAGAATTTAAGGAATACAAAAGATTAAGGAAGTTATACAAAAGGTAAGATTGCAAAGACTTTCGCATCGTTCAAGATATTATCTATTACAGCATACTCATTTGGTTGATGTGCTGTACCATCTATAGTACTCCAGACTGCTGTTTCAAATCCAGCTTTCCTAAAAAATGCTGCACAAGTGTTACCCCCAATCCCAACAACTTCTGCTTTAATATTTCTAACCTTCTCTATCGCAATCTTAAGCTTTTCAACAATTTCACTGCTTTCAGGCGTCATTGGAGAGCTTTCCTTTTGAATTATCTCCATCTCTATTTTTGCATTGTCTCTAATTTCATAAAACTTTCTAACATCCTCTATGAAGCTCACAACTTCATCAACATCATATTCTGGCAAAATTCTGCAATCGATATAGCTGACATCCAAGCCAGGAATTGTGTTTATATTATCAACGTTCTTCTCCCTCTTTGTAGGCTCGAACGTTGATACAGGCGGCTTAAATAGATTGTTTGTCAAATTAAACTTTGCATGTAATTTCTCATCCAAATCAAGTAAAAATTTCATGGCCCTTCTTGAAGCATTTAAATTCTTAGGGGTGCTTGCATGGGCTTGAATACCATATATCTTGAATTTAATCCATAAAATGCTCTTCTCAGCTATTTCAATTGCCTTTCCTGTCGGGCTTCCAGCATCTGGAACAACAAAGAGGTCGTCCTTGTTAAAAATCTTCTTTTTCAGCAAATACTGTATTCCATACTTGCTACCAGTCTCCTCATCCGCAACAAAAGCAAGACCAATAGTATAATTCGGCTTCAATCCCAATTTAATTATTGACTTTACTGCATAAAGTGTAGAAACTATCGCTTGTCCATTATCTTCACTACCCCTTCCATAAATCCTACCATTTTTAATTACTGCTTTAAAAGGATCCGAGTCCCATAGATTTATATCTCCCTCAGGAACAACGTCTAAATGAGATACATACCATATTGTTCTATCGCTTTTTCCATGCAACTTAGCAACTATGTTTGGTCTTACACCATACTTTGCTCTACTATCCTTTGCATCAAACCTATCAACTTCAAACCCTTCAAGTTTACCCATTAAATATTCTGCTTTGTCAAATTCTCCATCTCCACCCCATTCTGGACTTAATGCCTTTATTTCAATAAGCTTGGACAAAGTCTCCACAATTTCCTTTCTAAATCTTCCCACAGTTTCAAGTAGCTCTCTCATTGAGCATCTCCATAACCATTTCCTTTAACTTTAAAACGCTATCAACAACCTCTTGATCATCAGTTGTATCCTTTAGTCTGTCTAACTCAGCGATAACCGGAGCTAAAATCTTATACTTTTTCGAATATTCTCTATTGTCCACATTTTTAACCACTTCCTTAAGAACAGACAACTTTTTTCTCGCAACAAAATCTTTGTTAAGTTCTTTTTTTAGCTCTCTGAGCATCTCTGCAATCTTTCTACCATCTTTTGTAAACTTCACGACTCTGACTCTTCCCTTAAATTCACTCTCTATTAAAGCATTTGCCTCAAACTCACTTAAAACTTTTGAAATATAGCTGTAAGGAGAACCAACTTCCCTAGAAATTCCTAGGGGATACGGATCTCTCCCACTTTCTTCATCTTCCAGAATCTTGAGTATTATTTCAACCGTTTTTTCATGTAGGAATATCTTTTCCAGACTCAACTTTAACACCTCCCTTATCTCCAAACCAAATAACCCTCTGTGGGAAGGGTATTTCAATTCCGTTCTTTTCTAACTCCACCTTTATTTTCCAAAGCAAATCCATTTTCACATCATACCAAACCGCTGAGGGGGCCCATATTTTTACGCTTATATCTACACTACTTTCTCCAAGCGAGTCTACAAAGACCGTTGGTGAGGGATTTTTCAATGCAAAAGGATGAGTGTCTATCACCTTTTTAATAATTTCGATTGCCCTATCTGCATCATCAGCATATCGAATTCCTATTGTATACTCAAACCTCCTAGCAACGTTTGCAACGTAGTTTGTTATGTTTGATGTAAACACTTTCTCATTTGGAATTCTGATATATATCCCATCATAGGTTCTTATAATTGTTGAAAAAATGTGGATATCCTCAACAAACCCTGAAACACCTTCAATACTCACTTGATCTCCAATTTTTATAGGTCTCTCAATCATCAAGAACAATCCAGAAACAAGGTTAGCCACGACACTTTGAGTAGCAAAACCGATTATTAGTCCAGCAAACCCACCAGCAACTAGTAACCCCGACAGATCTATGTTCAATTGTGGTAAAACTGCAATAATTGCAATTATAACTATTCCCCAATTAACAATTTTTAATATTATTTCCAAAACATCTTTTTTTACCTTATCGCTCAGAATCTTTTTTAGATTGATTGTCACAACTTTTGCAATGACAAAAGCCAAAGCAAAAGTTGCAGTAACAATTAGAACATCCCAGACCGTGATGTCGCCATAAATGGCTGTATTTAAAATATCCATAAACCTCACCTCACTTTAACCCCCATTCCATCAAGAAACCCATTCTTTCCACAACAGGAATTCTTCTTGCTGTGTGCAACTCTAGAGATTTCTTCATACCCTTCTTTATCGGTCTATTTACAAAGCTCGTTTCTGCTACAACCTTACTAAGTATCCTCATGTTTGCAACCATTGAGACGAAGTCGCCATAATAAATTTTCATGCCATAACTTTCAAAAACGACTCTTTTAATTTCAACCCATTCACCAGTCAAATTGTGCAAATGCAATTCAATAACACCTTCTTTTAGCATGTCAGTCTTTGGTATGTCTGGAAAAACTTCGCTTTTGTACCACCTACAAATAACCCCAGAATACGGTGGACCATACAAAGAATACTTTGGATTGTTCAATGAAAAGATGTCCAAGATGTTTATGCTCTTTTTTGTCGTTGCAAAAACGCCAATTTCTATCGGAAATTTTATATATATTTTTCTGTGAGAGTCTGGCTCTACTACTACAGGCTCAAATTCAATTTCAAGATACTTTGTTACCTCCTTTGGCAAGTTAATTGGCTCAATAGGATTTACAATTATCCTTCCAGTATCTGAAGCTAAAATTTTCTCGACACTTTCTTCTTTTTGTTTCAAATAACGGGAGTATTTTAAAAATCCGCCCTTTTTTTCAACACTAACAAATAATTCGTCATTTTCAAGCTGGAAGCCATACTCGTAAGCCCCATACACTTATTAAAGCATAAGTAGTAGAATATAAAGTTAATTGTGTAACAAAAAATACAATAAACTGGGTTAGATTTCCTCTAACTCTTTTAATATTTTGTCCACTTTCTCATCAACACTTTCCATTTTATTCTCAGTCTTGTTTACACTCATTTTAACTTCTTCTAGGGATTTTAGAAGCATGTAGAATCCCACCAACATTATTACTGCCACAATTCCAAAACCAACAATTAGCCCCAACCAAATATTTGAAAAACCAGTTATTTGCATATTTCCCCAAGGCATTTTTACACCTCCAAATTTTTTATAACCTCATTGTTGATCAAGATGTTGAAGTATTTTGATCTGTAATACTTCTTTGCCCTATTTCCTTCCAACCTTAAATCACTTTCTACAAGTCCAGCTTTTTCAAGTTTTTTTAGATGCAAATATAAAAGCTGTCTTGAAATACCCAACTCCTTTGCCAATTCGTATACGCTCAATTCCTTCTCCATAATCATTTTTAGTATCTTTATTCTCAAAGGATGTGATAATGCATCTCCCAAATTGACGAGGTTTTGTAGTGTAGGCATTGCTACAAATGATGTTTTAAAAATTTAAATTATACCCTTTTCAGTGCTTTTTTCTGCTGATATTTTTTCATATTTCTCTTTACTGAGATGTTGTCTATAGACAATTCCACACTTTGCCAAATTTGATGTAAACGCCATGAGATTGTTTTTCGAACCTTTATCAGATTACCATACACAAGCTTTATGTCTTTCTTGTTCGTTTCAGTCAAATGTTTTTGCAGATCAATTATGTCTACTTCTTCAATTACCGCCCCAATTTTTAATGCACTTTCAATAGACTTGCTACTTTCTTCAACGAGCTTGTTGTACAAATCCTGAAATTTGGGATTTGTAAATTCTCCAACTCCCTTACTTTCTACCGGATCTTTTAAGCCATATTTATCTATTAACAACCCTACTGCTTCCATATGAGTTTGCTCACTCCTAGCTATGTTGGCAAAGATTGGCAGTTTCCATTTCTCATACAACGTTTGATACGCATCTATTGCGAGTTTTTTTCTCTTCTCAAATGTATAAAATCCCATCTTTTTCAACCCTATTCAAATTTTCAGCAGGAGTTTGATAGATTAACTGCTTCATCACATCCGTGTTTATGCTCGTACTGCCGCTAATGTCCGTTTCCACAATTATTTTTGCCAATAGGAGTTGATGTAGCGGATTTGGTTTGTTGTGCGTTTTGAGTACATCCCTATTGATACAGCTAAAGCCATCAACAACACAATACCCATAATTTTCAAAATCTTTTTACTTATTTTGTTAATCTTATTCCACAACATTTTACCAAAATTTTTAGTTTTAGATGTTTAAATAAATTAGCATACTTACTATTACAAACAATACCGCAGTCATCACGATGATCGCATCTGATTTGTTTTTGCTCAAATCGTTGAGTAACGATTTCAACTGTTTCCAGTTCAGAGTTAAGTGCAACAATACGATAGCAAGCATCATAAAACCAAAATAAGTGTGAATATCTTCGAGAGTGTGTTTATCCAATCCTAAATACGTCCAGTTCTTTGCTCTTGCCATCCTTCCGGGCGGTGCTAAATACATTCCTATTCCCGTTATACCCATTACTACTAAGCCAATTAGCAGTAATACATCAGTTGTAGTCTTAACAAACCTTCTATTCATATTTTCACTTCCACTATTTAAAAAATTAAAAATTTTTAAAATTTATCTCCAAGGGCAACCGTATCCAAGTCCACTACCATTACTTTGCCTTTGTCCTTGATTCTGCCATCCAGTTGGATTCCCATCAATAAACAACCAGCCAACAACTTCTCCATTGTAAACAATTTCCGCCTTAACACCCCAATTTGTTTGAATTAGCGACCCAATGGATAAATCATCCAAGTTTACACTTTTCCAGATAATTCCAACAGTTTTGCCATTTTCAAGCAACACGTAGTGCGTTGTATCATATCTATAGCTGTATCTCTCTTCAACAACAGCATTTTTTAACAAATCTTCTGCTTTCTGCTTTAGTTCATCACTTGTAATTACTGCATTCTGGCAGTACATCCCACCACCATGCCCATGGCCATGGCCACAAGCCATTGCTGGGCTTATTGCCAAAATGGCTAACATTCCGAATATTATCCAAACCTTTCTCATGCTCATCATCTCTATCATATGTAATCTTATTGTTACATATACTTTATAAACATTTCGGTGTTCTGTTTAAAATTGAAAAATTCAATAAGTGATTGATACAATAACGACGCTAAAGACAACTAAGATTATTGAAACAGCAGTATTCAAATCAATTTTTTCCTTCAATGAAATTTTACCAAGCAAAGCTCCTATTACAGGTGAGCTGGCAGTTATCGGTGTAACTTTCCAAGAGCCAGCTAAATGCACAGCTTCAATGAATGAATATATGCCAACAAAAGTTAACAATCCCCCAGCAATTCCTAGATATTTTACAGCATTCGAATCAATTTTAAATCCCTCCAAGCTTGAAACAATTAAAATCAAAATCGCAGCATTGAATGCTATCCTAACACCAGCAATCGTAATTACGGAAAGCTTTGTCGTTAAATAGTCTATGGTAAGAATTGCAAGCGCCCAGAAAAAAGCGGCAATTAATGCAAAGTAAATTCCCCTTAGGCTTTTAACTTCACCACTACCTTTAGCACTCTTGCTAATAGTATAGACCGCTAGAACAGTCAATAAAGAAGCTATCAGTAAATTTAGATTAAATTTAACGGAATATATTACTTGAGATAACAAAACAACGTAGATTGGATAAGTTGCCGAAAGCGGTAAAACGATACTAACTGGAGCTCGCTTTAAAGAGTATAAATACAACAAATCTCCAACGAAGAAGGATAAGATTGCTGAGATAACGAGTATTGACGCTGTAAATAGATCAATTTTTAAAAGCTCAGAGATATAGTCTCTAAAAACCAAGATAGGAAAGAAAAAGAGAGAAGCTACAATTGACCTGAGCATGTTTCCATAAAACTCACTAACCCCTTTCAACCCTTTCTTATAAACAACTCCACTTGATCCCCAGCAGAATGCTGCTAACACAGCTAAAGCTAACCCTTCCACTTTAGAAGGTTTAACTGTGCTGAATATTAAATTTAAGTTTGTAAAATGCTAAAATTTTAAGGTTTTCGGCACGTTTTCTTCATAAGGAGGGAATATTACACCCTTGTCCGTAATCAATGCGGTAACATATTTGAGCGGTGTAGCATCGAACGCTGGATTGAAGACCTTAACATCTTTTGGGGCTATCAAGCTTTTTTTGCATTTGATATGGCAATAAATTAGCTCATCTCTATTTCTTTCCTCAATCGTAACATCATCCATGTTTCTACTCCAATCAAATGTCGTTTTTGGGGCAGCAACAAAAAAAGGAATTCCATGTTCCTTTGCTAAAATCGCTACCATATACGTCCCAATCTTGTTAAAAACAGCATCTCTAACGATTCTATCAGCCCCGACTATTACTTTATCAACCATATGCCTTTGCATGACAATGCCAGCCATTGAATCTGTGATCAACGTTACATCTATGCCATCTTGCATAAGTTCCCACGTTGTTAACCTTGAACCTTGGTTTAACGGGCGAGTTTCACATGCTATAACTTTTATCTCTTTTCCTTCTTTAATTGCACTCCTTACTACCCCCAAAGCGGTACCCCAATCAACTGTTGCAAGCCTACCAGTATTGCAATACGTTAAAACAGTATCTCCATCTTCCAAAAGCTTAGCCCCGAAACTGCCAATAAGCTTGTTTCTAACAACATCTTCATCTGCAATCTTTTCTGCTTCACTCAAAGCAATGTTTTTAATTTCCTCCACCGTCTTTCCTTTCAACGCAGCATTTAAAACTCTGTCAATGCCATAAAACAAGTTTACCGCTGTAGGTCTTGTTGATGAAAGAAATTTTGCAGCTTTCCTTAAAAAATTTTTTAGCTCTTCAACATCTCTGCAATCTATTTGATGTGCTGCTAAAGCAATGCCATACGCGCCCGCAGCCTCTAAGGCTGGGGCTCCTCTAACAGCAAGTCTTTTTATTGCATCTGCAAGCTCTTCAATCGTGCTGCATTTTATAACTTTAAACTCATCGGGCAGCAAACTTTGCTCAATTAAAGCAACCGAAGATGTATCGTAATCCCAAAATATCGTTCTCATTGAAAAGATCATTTTGACTTTGTTTTTAAATCTTTTTTACATGAAGAGAACCAAAAGAACTATTATAATAGCATCCAAAACAAACGTTACGATTGAATTTAACACGACAATTTTTACACCAAGCTTCCCGAATAAGGAGAGGTGCATTGGTAATGAATGCTTAATAGATCTTGTTGAGAAACTGATAACATTGCCTAATAGCAAACCAACAACGGCCCATTTAACGTTTATCCTTCCAGTTTCTAAGAGTCCTGCAGCAAAGACTACAGCAGCCCTTACATTAAAGAATTCTATTGTTGCAAGTGTTATTACATTTGGATCAAAAAAAGTTATGAAGCTTAATAAGCTCTCAAATTTGTTAAAAACCCCATATCTTGAAAGTAAATCAACCAAGAAAAATGTAATGAACATTAGAGGTACTATCCTTTTCAAATTATCAGCAGTTGCTCTTAAAGGATTAACATCTCTTTTTTCTATTTTTATTTCCTCTACAACATCATTTTTCTTCCATTTTAAAGCGATTAAATACCCAATCACCGATTTTACTATTGCTACCGCAAATCTTGTTACTGAATAAACAATACCCGCAAAGCCTAATACGGGAATTACAAATGGGATGAAGAAGGCATATAGATGGCTAAACATGCTTGGAAAGGAATTCAAGAATGAGGCTGCTATGACTTCTCTTTCATCAATCTCATTCTCCTTTAGAGCTTGGGAAAGCATGGAATAAGCCGCTGTAGGACTCACAAAACATGTAGCTATGCTTGCAACTGTTATAGAGCTTAAATTCAGCCTTTTTAGCATTGGCTGAATTTTTGTAGCTATTTTCTGCATCAATCCCTTATTTATAGAATAGGAAACAAAGTAAAACACTAAGGCTACGATTGGAATAGTTTTGGCAAGAAATATTAAAGTGTTGACCAACGAATTAACGACTTCCACGATTACACTTCCACACTCTTCTTATAAAAATTACTTTCTAAAAAATCAAGAAAATTTAACTAAACTAGCATGTTTAATCCTTCAATAAATGCCTCGACAGAAGCCATAATTATGTCAGTTCTCGCTCCTCTTGCTGTAACTATCTTATTTCCCCTCTTAAGCTGGATTATTACATCAACTAAAGCATCTGTACCACCAGTTATTGCATCAACATGATAGCTTATGAGCTCAATGTCAGCATATTCAGAAATAGCCTTCTTTATCGCATTTATCGCAGCATCAACTGGGCCTAGACCAGTAGCAGCCTCGATCTTTTCGTGTCCATTTATCTTGAGCTTTACACTTGCCGTTGGTGTTATACCCATTCCACTAACGATCGATAAACCTTCAAGCTTAACTTTCTTCTCCCTTTTAATCTGCAACACAGTTTCAATTATCGTTTTTACATCTGCATCAGTCACTCTTTTACCCTTATCTCCAATCTCCTTAATCCTGTTAAGAATCTCAAGCATCTGCTCCTTTGTTGCTTTGTAACCGTATTCTTTCATTAAAGCTTCAACGCTTGCTCTGCCTGCATGCTTTCCTAAGACTAATAACCTTTCCCTTCCAACCATTTCAGGAGATATCGGCTCGTAAGTCTTTGAATCCCTAAGTAAAGCTGAAGTATGTATTCCACTCTCATGGGTGAATGCATTATCGCCTACTATCGGCTTATTTGGTGGAATGGTAACCCTCGTTAACTTTTCAACTAATTTTGAAGTGTTGTATATATTCTTCTTATTTATCCTTGTCTCAATTCCATAAAGAACCTCTAAAGCTATTACGACTTCTTCTAAAGCAGCATTTCCTGCTCTCTCTCCCAATCCATTGATTGTAGCGTGAATTTCAGTGGCACCGCCCTTTACAGCGTATATCGTGTTTATCGTTGCCAATCCAAAGTCGTCGTGACAGTGTATTGAAATTGGAACCTTAAATTGCGATGATAACTCTTTCATTATACTTTCTGCTCTTTCAGGCGTTAAAACACCAACAGTATCACAATAACTTAACCTATCAGCTTTAGCATCAATTGCTGCATCAAACAACCTTTTTATGAATTCTAACTTACCTCTCGAAGCGTCTTCTCCACCAAACTCAACTATTAAACCCCTATCCTTAGCATACTCTATAGCCTCAACCGAAATTTGAATAACATCCTCTTCACTCTTACCCCTAAACTTACTCTTTATATGAATTTCAGATGAGGGAGCCACCATAAAGACTGAATCTGCACCAGCATCAGCAGCGGCATCTATATCTTCCTTTTTGATTCTTGCAAAACTGCAAATTTCAGCATTCAATCCAGCTTGCGAAATTTCTTTAATAGCCTTAAAATCGCCTTCAGAGGCTATAGCCGTTCCAGCCTCGATTATGTCTACACCCAACTTATCTAAAGCGCTCGCTATCAGTACTTTCTGCTCAACACTCAATGAAACTCCCGGGGTTTGTTCCCCATCTCTAAGCGTCGTGTCCAAAATTTTTAATTTCATGTTGATCATATTAAAAAATAACGTGCTTTTTAAAATTTTTTTGGCTATTTGAAATAAATTGTAATTACGCTAAGCTAAACCGACTCTCTCAACGTATCTTCCTCTGCTCTCTATTTCTTCAGCCCTCAAAACAACATCCTTTGAACCGCCAGCTCTCAAATACCCTTCTACAAATGATTCCTTCAATTCTTTCCAATCGTCATAATATGCCTTCAAAGATTCAAAGTAAACGTGCAAGTCAACACCTTTCGGCTCAATTTTGTTGTCTATGAAAGCCAATCCAAAGTCAATAAAGTAAATTTTTCCATCTTGAATTATCATATTCATAGGCGTTATGTCGCCATGGATGATGTCGTTTGCATGCAACTTTGCTACAGACTCCCCAATCTTTTTGCTAATCTCGGCATTCATCACATGCTTAACGGGCTCTCCTGAGATTTTTTCCATTACAATTTTACAGCCTACAACATCGTAAACAATTGGCGTAGCAACACCACTTTTTCTTGCAAGATGCAGTATCTTAGCCTCACTCTTCGTCCTTCTAATCCTCAAAATTTTATCAAGACGTCTTATTCTATACTTCTTTGGTTTTCTTATTTTTTCAACCTTATTATCATAAATTTTAACAACAGCTTCACCACCAATGTATATGCTCAGCAATTTTTTGCCCATCGTTCGAGCTTTAACTTAAAATTTATAAAAATTGTGAGCCATACGTAACAAAACCTTTTTATAAACCACGCGATGATTAAGCACCAAGGGCCGGTAGCTTAGCCAGGCAGAGCACGGGACTCTTAATCCCGGTGTCGGGGGTTCAAATCCCCTCCGGCCCGTCAGTGTTTTTTCTCCATTCAGGATATAAATGATATTCTTGGCAGTTTAAGAATGTTGGGGCGTGATAAAGATTACATTCAGTCAGTTAAACGGAGATTAACAGAATTTGCCGAATATTGTTGTTACTCTTGTAATCCTAATGACATAATAATTTATTTGGCTTATATAGAAAGCGATATTTTGAGGAATCCGTTAGAAAGATCATAATAGATATCAGGCGGTTCAAGAGGCTGAAAAAGTTTTGATTGTTGGAGGAGGCTTTATAGGTGATGAGAGAAGTTAATGCACCATTCACAGATAAAATCAAATTGCCTAAAGTTCCTAAACGTAGAAAGAGAGTATTCAAAAAAGAACACATTAAACAGTTAATTAACCAAATCGAGCTACTTAAATCCAAATCTCCAAGATTCAGAACCAAAGCTGCAGTTTTATTAGCCGCAACGAGCGGTTTGAGGTCAACAGAAGTTTACCGTCTCACGATAGACAACATTGATGTAGATCGTAGAATTATTCTTATTAAAGCTGAGATTGCCAAAGATTTTGAGGATAGAGTAGCTTTTTTCAATCTTGAGGCTCAGCAAGCCTTGAAGCGATATTTAGAGTATTTTAGTCCAAAAACTGACAAACTGTTCCCGAAATCGAATATTAGAAGGGCTTTCAAACAGCTTAATACTGATTTAAGACTAAAGCATATGCGGAAGTTTTCAGCCAGCAGTCAGATAGATTGAGATTACCAACCTCTATGAAAAAACTGTTAATGGGCCATTCAGTAAGGGGAGATGTAGATCTTAACTATTACGATTTCCAAGATAAAGAAAAGTTGAAGAAGATTTACGATAAATATCGGTCGGAATTTAGGATATTGAGCTGAATTCAAGACTTCTGCAGAAGAGCCACAGCTTGTGTAGAGTTCTGGGAGGGCCCGGTCTTCCATCTATCGCTTTTCACTGTAATTGGATACATTCAGCCATACATTCCATCTGGTGGTGGTTTTTGTGTTTCTTCAATAATTCTTTGCTCAAGTTCTTTTACACCAATGATGAGCGATAGAAATGTTGAACCCAGAACACCAATGCTAACTACTGCTTGAATAGACTCGTCCAAATCCCTAATCGTGAAATTACCATGGAACGGAAAAATTCTCTTTAGGATACTAAACCCCATAAAAGCACCATCTTGAGCATGATGGAGTCTATATGCGGTAGTTGGAGAACTTATCGCTGATTTTAAACTGAAGAAAAACTGTCCACCCTTCACTGGATCTTGTAGTATGTTTTTAATGATTGCTAAAACTTTCTCATCATCAATTCTAAACGGGAATTCTACAACCATATATTTTGATCTTTTTGGATGAATTAAATTGACAATATATGAACCATGTTTGATCGTTAAAATCCAATAATCTTCATTTTCGAATTCACGCAATATTTCTCTGCCAGTGTCTGCAATCATCTCTTTGATTTGATTCCTAATTTTTTCAATATTCACAGAAGAGGTCAAAAAATTACCTCAAAATTATTCTTTAAGGGTTACAACTACCTTCACAGCTAATTGTTTTATGTCTAATGGAAAGTCCGCTGTATCAAGTAATTGAACATTTGGCGTTGGTTCATGTCCTTCTTTCAATCTGATCGAGTTTATCAGCATATTTTCACCTCCACTCATCTCTTAAAGTATAATTGGTTAAGGTAATTATAAACTTTGCTGTTTTTTGTTTCGGTTATTTTTATTTTATTTTCTGTTTTGGGTTTTCAGACTTTTCCTGAGAGAACGAGGAGAGCGACAGAAATATTCGGCTCATACGCAATTTCTAAATAGTAATGATTTATATTAACTCTCTAGCCTATGTTTTATATATCTCTTGTTACACATTGCAGAGTTGATGACAGACTCGACAGACCCGAATGATAGAGTTATGATCTTTATCGATGGGTCTAACTTATTTCATGCTTGCAAAAACTTTAGAAATGGGTTTAAAGTTGATTACGAAAAGCTAAGGAACGTCTTAGCTGCAGGAAGGAAACTAATCAGAGCATACTATTATGGATCTTTCAATTCATTCAAAAAAGAGGTAGCAGATAGGCAAAAGAAATTCTTTCAAGCTCTTCAGGAAATGGGATTCGAAGTTGTAGATAAACCGTTGAGAAAAAGAAACGAAAGCTATGTGATTGAGAAGGGAGTAGATATTGTGTTGGCTGTAGATATGCTGTCATTAGCGTTTCGAGATGCTTATGATATAGGGATACTTGTTAGCGGGGATGCTGACTTTGTTAGAGCAATCGAAGTTGTAAAATATTTGGGGAAGAGAATAGAAGTTGCAATGTTTAGAAATAACCTCAGTTCTGAACTTAGAAGAAAAGCCGATAAGTATATAATCTTAGATAATATTGCAGATAAAATTGAAAAGAAATAGCTTTTATTGCGGGTGGCCGGCTGTTGGCCGAATTGGGGGAACGCCCCCACCACCCGCAGAGGTCTTATCAAATATTTCGTTTACTTACGTTTATATAAGCATTTCGACTTTTATAAATCATGTGAACTACCTCGCCCTTACGGATGGGGTTTTGTGAGGAGTTTAAATAGTTTTTTCACCCACCTCCCCCTTGCATATCCCCTTCCGAAAGGAAGGTTCTTGCAAGTTGATATTGCTCAAAAAGAAAAAAAATCAAAGAAGAACATATCTCAAGACTTTAGATTATCCGAGCGAATTGACAAAATAAAAAGAAATAAGATTTGAATTTCTGAGATATTAATAGAGTTGTAGTGTCATTGTTCCTATATCAAAATTCCTTAGTAATTTTCTCAGCTTTGATGAGTTGGGTTAGGTTATTTTATAAGACTGAACGAGCTAGGAAAATTTTAAAAATACCATAAATAAGATAGTTATATCTGCCAAATTACTCCTCACAACCGGATCGTATTTCAACTAATGAATAATTGACTATAATTCAACTTCCTTTGATTTAAAATTGTCGATAGCACGTAAGATGCAAACTGTTCGTCTACTCAACTTTCTTCCATTATAAACCACCGTAGTCTGACTAGATTCTTTCTCACATTTAAGAATCGCTGAAATGAATTCCTCAACTGATTTTCCAACTTTAGATGAACTTGTACAATTTCCAGGATAGATCCAACACTCAAGCCCAAGGAGATCTACTCCACATTCATGGCTAGCCTGATCTATCAATTTTCGAACCCTATTCCACCTCTTTATTTCTCGTGTAAGGTTAACTGGTAGTTTTACCACTCTTGACACCTCAATCTGGCTGACTATTGACGTCCTATATAATGCACTAGTATATAATAGTTTCGAAATAATAGTTTATGGTACCCCATATTGTTCAGCATTTCCTCAATCCTAATCGCTTCGTCTCGAACCAGATCTATGTTTCAAACCTTGAGAGTATGCGCATGTTATTCACTCTATCTCTAGAATGTTAGGATATCTCGTGACATTTTTGGGTGACATTTCCCGAAACTTGCACTGTTTGAAGTCATCAATCAAAATTTAGAAGCTAAATAAAAAATTAAAAATTAAATTATTACAGTATTACGGACAGCAAGGTATCTGCAAGACTCCAGCTTCTAAAACAACGTATCTAAGCATTGCACCACCTACCAGCACTAATATTGCCGATAGCATTGCAACATACCTAACTTTTTCCTCCTTAGCTCTTATTTCATAGCCGAAGATCAATAGTAACGGTATTGCTAAACCTGTAAGCAAAACTCCACCAACAAAGTAAGGAGCGAGCCACCCCTTTAAAATCAAGTGTATTGCCTCTATTGCCCCAACTGGACCGTAACTTCTTATTATCAAGTAGAGCCCTAAAACTATTAGTTCAACCAGCATTACAAATCCATCAGACTTTGCCAAAGTTCTTGTAATCTTTTCAACACCCTCTTCCCTAATTGGCGCAAGTAGAAGAACGAGCGTCGCTAAGCCTGTTGACAATGCTGAGATCATAAAAATGACTGGCAAAGCAGGTGCATTCCAGAATGGAACGTTGTAAACAATGCCTATTAAAATCCCCGTATAGGCTGCAACACAGATTGCAAATAGAAATGCTACCCAACCAAAGAATTTAATAGCTTTTTTGTTCTCAGCCCATGGCAACCATTTAAACCACTTTAGCATTGGAGCAACAAATAGTATTGCAAACAGCATGAATGCTGAAAGCACACTTGAGCCTATGAATATCCATGAACCAAAATTTAGCCTTGGGCTAAGTAGAACCAAATAGAACCTCTCAGGATGTCCTAAATCAAGGACTAACATTAAAATACCGACAGATACTGCCAATATTCCAGCAATCGAGCCTCTAACGACCATTTTTTGCGTAATACCTTTTCTCCAATAGTAAAATGACACTGCATAAACCATCGAACCAAGACCGCCCAAGAATAAGTAGAGGGCAATTAAAATTTCCCACCAAGGTTGCTCAATTAAATAATAATGTTGCGGATTTAAAATGAGCATTTTCAATCACCCCTTATGTAAAAAAACTCTTGGCTTAGTCCCATACTCAGCACCAATTGGAAATGCCTTGTTAGACTTTATTATCTTGGTAACTTCATCATTTGGATTATCTAAGTCTCCAAACATTCTAGCATTAGCAGGACAAGTTTCAACACAGGCAGGCAATTTGTTTTTCTTTAGCAAATGATAGCACCAAGTGCACTTGTCAGGAGTTTTCCTTTCAGGATGAAAGTACCTTGCAAAATACGGACATGCAACCATGCAGTATTTACATCCAATGCACAAATCGTAGTCTATTAACACAGCTCCCTCCTTTGTTTTATAGCTCGCTCCAGTTGGACAGACGTGAACGCAGGGTGGGTTATCACAATGCTGACAAATCCTGTGCATGTAGTGCAATGAAACATTTGGGAATTCACCAGTAACAATTCTGTTCATCGAAGTTCTCAATCCTGCATTGTAGGGTATATCATTTTCCTCAATGCAAGCCGTTATGCAAGCTTCACATCCCAAGCACTTGTTTAAATCTATAACCATCGCATATCTTGGCATTGTTGTCACCTCCTTTTAATTCTTACAATAGTTTCCTGATTCAACGTTACACCGCTTAGCGGATCGTATTGCAATGGAACTACTCTCATCAGCCCATGCAGACCTTTTGGAGCATTTTTAAGCTTCTTACTATCTTGCCCAAAACCAGATACCATGAAAAGCGTGTCTTCTCTAACCAATTCTGTGACAAAAGCTATAGCCTCGGTAGTTTGTTTAGTATAGATACATTCAAGAATTATTCTTTCACCACTGTTTATTCCGAGCCTTTTAGCTTTATTGGTATTTATCCATACACCCTTGTAGAATATATCCGAATCGTTGATAAACTTGGCAAGTAAGGGGTTGTCAGATGTTGACGAGTGAGTTGTAAATGGACATCTACTGTATACAACGTAAACTTCGTCATCTGCAAGCTTTTTTTCACTAACTTTTGGGGGTACCCATTTTATCAATGGATCCCAATAAGGGTCTTTGGCTTTCTTAGCGAGTGATTCGAGAACAAAGCTGAAAAATTCAACCTTTCCAGTTGGAGTTGGGAGTGGCTTTTTGTAGGGCATTGTCTTTACAAGTTTATCTCTCGAAACCTTTACAATCGAGCCTTTTGTCACAAGCTCATCATAATTGATGCCCTTAGCTTCAGCTTGAGCTCTTCTTATTCCCGCAACACCCTCAGCATAATAGTAACTTTTCAACTTTTCATAATTAACATCAAGGACCTTGCTTAAAATTTTGAAAAATACATCTTCTTTGCCTACAGCTTTAGTTATCTCAACCATAATGTCTATTATATGCCTTGTATCATAAAGCGGCTCAATTGCCTTAACTCTCGTTTGAAAGCCAAAAACTGGAACATACGGAATTGGAAACATGGGATCATCTTTCTCAAGATACGCAGACTCTGGGAGGACAATATCTGCATAATATAGATGATCTTGCGGGAGTATATCGACAGCAACCATGAAATCGAGTTTTTTCAATGCCCTTTCCCACTTTTCTCTTTCTGGCAAATTTATAAGCATGTTGTGGCCAAAAACAAACATAGCTTTTATTGGATAGGGGTCGTGATTAACTATGGCATCATAAAATCCTTGAACCGTATGCCCCACATGAGCCATTGCTATGCCTTTTTTCTCAGCCCACATTCTTAAAACGCTTTGTTTTGGAGCTTGCGATGGTTCTTCATTGGCAGTAACAAATTGGGCTAAGCCTGTAAATAAAATTCCGCCGTCAGTGTTTACAGAACCGACTAAGGCATTTAGCAATGCAGCAGCTCTCCAAGTTAAAACACTGTTCATATACTTTGGATCGTGCCAGCCCGTATCGATTACACCTCTCCTCAATGCAAATTCTCTTGCAACTTCAACAATTTTTTCAGCTTCAACATCTGTTATTTTCTCAGCCCACTCAGGGGTATATTCTTCAATCCTACGCTTTAACGCTTCGAATACTGGAATAACTCTCTCTCCTTCAATTTCAAACTCACCTTCCAAAGCTGGAAGTAGAGCATCTTCATGCTTTACAGCTTTTTTAGATGATAAATCATAAACCAGGAACTTCTTCCTCCCATTTTCATCCCAAACTTTGTATGGCTTCAAATCCTTCAACAGCATTGGAGCGTTGGAATGCTTTCTAACAAATTCCTCATCGTAAAGCCTCTCGTTGATTATTACGTTCATCATAGCCAGTAAGAAAGCCAAGTCCGTTCCCGGCTTTATTGGAATCCAAACATCAGCCTTTGCAGCAGTCTCGCTAAATCTTGGGTCTAAAACAACCATCTTGAAGTTCTTTCTGCTTTGCCCTAATCTCCATCCATGGACAATGCTGATGCTTCCTCCAACGTTTCTTCTAAGGAAAATGACGTACCTCGCATTCTCATAGTCAGTAAGTATTTCTGGATGCTCTCCAAATCCGTAAGCAGTAACCCACCCAAGTTTTTTAGCAAGAAAGCATAACGCTGGTGGGACGCCAGCCCCATTTGGAGTACCTAATGCTGCTAAAAATGCCTTGAAAAATGGCTTGTAATAACTGCATGGCAACCAGCCACCAATAACGCCTATGTATTCAGGATGCCCAATAGCATTGTATTCTTTAATTTTGTTCGCAATTATTG
>JAGGXN010000117.1 GCA_021163065.1 Archaeoglobaceae archaeon
ACAACAATCTGAATTGGTTCTGGATAAAGCGTTGCAATTCCTCTCAACTCTTTAATCGGCTTACCCTCAAACTGGAATTTTCCATTCCATGCATAGTATGTTACATCATTCTGAATGATTGCTGCTAGAGCTTCGCCTTTTCCAATAGCCTTAGCGTTAGCAACACTTGCACCGCTTGTTACTCCCTTTGCCTCGATCAGATTACTCTTTTTGTTTAAAACTTTAGCATACATTGAACCTACAGCAAAGTAAACGCTTCCAGGGCCTGAGCCTGTGTATATCGTAATTACATACTTTCCACTTTCAGTTCGTGGTATTTTTACGTTACATTTTTTACACCAATTCTCTTCAATCTCCCACCAATAGGTATCACTGCAATTAATATATGCTGACCCTTGAATTGAACATCTGTTTTTAACCAGCATTATTGTAACAGTTTGTCCGCAAGGGATGTAAAATGCACAGTAACCATCTCCTCCCTCTGTTAATCTATATATTCCATTAACGTAGACGTCATATCCACAACAATGAGAAGAATATACTCTAATGTAAGTAAAGTTTAGAGTTTTGACTTTAAGTTCTTTGGGTCCTATTGCATACTCAGGTATGTTAAATTCAACAACTTTGAAGTTACCGGCATTTCCAATTGTAAATATACTCAACACTAGCAAAAATACTACGAACAAAATTAACGATAAACAATTCCTCATTATCCCACCTTTTAGCCGTGTATTTTTTATTTTTAAATTTATAATACTTAACATTTTCGAATTTCCGAAGAAATCGTATTCACTTTAATACGAACACACCTCAACCGAATTGTAATATACATAAATAACCTGCAAAATATATTTCCAGTTTCTAATAGGATCAAAACAACTACTAATTGAGCAAAAAGAAAATCTTGATCTTCTGCTTAAGCAAAGATAACACAGATTCAACTAAACTTCTTTCACTTAAAGGTTTGATGTTCGAATTTTAAACAAGACTTCCTAAAAACATCAATAAATAAGCTTTATTAGTTGTATAAATTTCACCAGAGTTGACTCATTTCTCTCAACATCAACAACTGCATAGTATTTCTCTTTTTCTTGCCTTGACAACTGTCTCCATCTAAAGCTATTATTATTTCTTTTCTCTCTTGTAATAGGTGGTTTTTCTTCAAATTTCTTTATCTTTCATACTGAGGTTTTATAGACTGGATGAAGTTCAGATATATTTTGCAGTTCTTTTTACTATGTTTGAATGTTGTTACTACTACTAGGTATTTTTATTTCAAATTTCAAGAGATACTCTGTTTCTCTCAAATACCTTTGGCTTACAATTTCCTTTACTTTTAGCATAATAGTAGTTTAATTTTAAGTACCTATAGTTTTATGCTAATGTAGATAGATCTAATTCAATATTAAAAAAGATTTGAATATTATTATCTCTTAATTACTACAAAGTCTCTATTTTAAGAAATAAGACTTAGAGGAATTGGTAATTCGGTAAATTATGCCCCGGCCGGGACTTGAACCCGGGTCCGGGAGTCCGCAGCCCCCGAGGATATCCACTACCCTACCGGGGCATTAGTGTTAGAATTTCTTATTTTATGGTTAAATAAAGTTATGCATAAAATTTCAACAAGTTTAAATATCAACGATAAATCATTTAAATTAATGCAAAAGCTATCACCAAATATTGACGATAAAGTTATATATGTGGGATTGAAGGGGTTTAGTAGGTACTCCGACGATAATGCATTGAGCCTTGATGAAATTAAGGAATTGTGTAAATCCAAAAAGGTTTTTGTGGCTTTAAATAGAGTTGTTGAATTTGATAAGATCAAAAAAGTTGTAAGGGAATTAGATTGTGAAGGCTTCATTATAAACGATTTAGGTGCTATCTGGAAAATCAAAAGAGATAAAGAATTAGATAACAAAACGATAACATCTAGCGTCGGTTTAAATCCGCTAAATTACCTCGACATTCAATTTCTTGAGGAAATTGGTGTAGATGTTGTTGTAATACCACCAGAAATTAACGATGAAGTTGATTGTTTATCCAAAACAGGAAACAAAATCAAGATTGAAGCTTTTGAGTTCGCATTGGTGGAGATGTTTTACAAAGGTAAATGTTTGTTATCTGCCTACTTCGATGGTATTAGTGTTAAAAAATCGGGAATTTGTACAAAGAGATGTTGTAGAAAGTGGAATGTTGTTATGGATAAAACAGTTAAATCCAAATCGTTTAAGCCAAAAGCTATCAAGTTTGATGTTGAAAAAGCGGACTTGTTAAAAGTTGAGGGAAGGCAGTTTAGAAGCCTAAACTTAAAAAACTTAAAAGGAGGTAATAGATATGGTTGAATTGGTAACAAACGTTCCAACACTTGAAGTTTTGAGCAAATGTAGTGTTGAGCCTTACGATGCCATTTACTTGGGCAACCCTTATTGCTGGGATTATGATGGCAATTTAATATCGAACTTTAACGATTTGGAGGTTGCGATTGAAATGCTCAAGGAAATGGGCAAAAAGGTTTACATCACAACATTTGCCGCTCCAAGAAATGCCGACTTACCAAAAATTTTCAAGCTGATTGATAAAGCGTTGGAGTTGAACGTTGATGCAATTGAATCAACAAACTATGGAGTGATAAACTACATAAAAAAAGAGTACGATTTTAGGGTTCACGCTGGCGGCTTTACGAACATCTATACATCGGCAACTGTTGAATTACTGGAAAATTTGGGTGTTGAAAGGATAATGCCCGCCTATGAATTACCGATCGAGGATATAGAGAAGTTTAAGGAATACGATGTTGAAATAGAGGTAGTTGTACATGGTAAAATTCCGCTAGGCATTTCACACAACTGCTTCTTGCTTGAGTTTAAAGACGATGTCGGTATGGATTGTCCACACATCTGTAAGCAGGAGATTTGGTATAAGTCTGATGATTTAGTTTTAAAACCATTTGGAAACGCAACATTAAGCGGTAAGGACTTGTGCATGTACGAACACATCGAAAAACTCAATGAATTAAATTTAGATGCCTACAGGATTGAGAGCATTTCGGAAAGGATTAGTTATAGAGAAATGGTTGGAAAAATTTACAGAAAAAGGTTGGAAGGCGGTTTTATCAAAGAGGACTTCGAGAAATTGAAATCCTTAGCTAAGTACGGAATTTGTAACGGATTTTACTTCAACAAAGCTGGTCAGATTTATGTGGGTGGTTTAGATGGTTGAGCTTTTAGCTCCTGGTGGAAGTTTGGAAATGGTTAAAGCTGTTTTTGATGCCGGAGCAGACAGTGTTTACGTCGGCGTTAAAGGATGGAGCAGGAGGGCTTCAAGATACGAGTTGGATGATGAGCAGATAATCAAAGCTGTAAAGATTGCTGAAAACGATGGAAAATCTGTTAGGGCTGCAATAAATGCGATGCCAAAAACTCACGAAATCAAAATGTTCAAAGAAAAGCTCGATTTTCTCTATTCTGCTGGTGTTGATGCCGTAATACTAAACGACGTTGGGTTGATGAAAATTGTTAAGGATTCATATCCCGATTTAAAGATTGTGGCAAGCATAGGATGCAACATATTGAATTACGAGGAGGCTAAATTCTATAGAGATGCGGGGGCAAGAATGATCGTTGCAGACTGCAAACTTTCAATGGATGAGCTTAGAGAGATTAAGGAGAAAGCAAGAGTTGGAATTGAAGTTTTAATCCATGCAAATACGGACTTTACTTATCTGGGCAAGTGCTGGATGAGCAGCTACAAGGCTTTGAGGGTTGAAAGCATAAACGGTAAGAGTTACTACGTTGGCAGTCCAAACAGAGGTGGGGTTTGCTTTAGACCTTGCTTAATGAAGTGGAGTTTGATTGGTAACAAAACGTATGCTGAAGGCTTTAACCTGCCGAACACGATGTTTCTGCTTTTAGATGAAATTCCGGAGCTTGTGAACTTTGTTGATTGCCTAAAAATTCAGGGTAGAGAGTACTCAACTGGCTTAATTAAGAAAATCGTGGAGTTTTACAGAAATTTCATGGACGCTTGCATAGCTAATGAAGTGAATTTGGACGATTGGAGGGCCAAGTTACACGAGTTGGCTAAACAGAGGGATGCTGAAAGAATTAGAAAGACAATTGAGCTAATGAAGGTTGCAGACAATGAAATCAGGATTTGAAAAATCTAAAGAATCAAACGAAAAGTTCAACGATTTCAAAGAATTTCTAAAAAACGATAACTTTAGAAAGTTCTTGGGCGTTGAAGTAGTAGAAATTGGTGAGCATTACGCTAAGGTAAAAGGTGTTGTCAAAAAAGAGCATTTAAACTTTCACAACGTCTGTCATGGGGCTTACATTACTGCCTTAGCGGACTTCGCGTTTGCAATTGCCGGAAATTCGGATGGTAAAAAAAGGCTTGCAATATCAATCAAAACAGACTTCTACAAACCCGCTTTTGAGGGAGATGAACTAATTGCTGAAGCTAAGAAAATCAAGGGCGATAAAGTTGCTTTCTTTGAGATGACAGTTTACAAGAATAAAGACATTATCGCAAAGAGTGAGGGCATAGTTTATAGAAAAGACTAGCTGTTTGAGTGTTGCAAAAATTACACTAATAAACCAAAAATTTAATTAGGGCATTATATTAAGCCAAAAAAGGTGTGTAAAATGAAGCACCTAATTTCAATTGCAGATTTAGCACCTGAAGAATTAGACGAATTACTCAAACTTATGGAAAAACTAAAGGAAGAAAGGTATTCTGGTAGAGTCACAGATTACTTAAAAAACAAGAGTTTGGCTATGATCTTTGAACTGCCATCAACGAGAACGAGAATATCTTTTGAGGTTGCCATGACAGATTTGGGAGGGCACGCTTTGTATTTAGGTTGGAACGACCTTCAACTGGGTAGGGGGGAGCCAATTAAAGATACTGCCAGAGTATTATCAAGATACGTTCATGCTGTCATGATGAGAGTTAGAGATCATTCAACAATCGAGGAGTTTGCAAAATACTCTACGGTGCCTGTGATAAACGGATTAAGCAACCTCGAGCATCCATGTCAAATTCTTGCAGATTTGTTGACAATTAAAGAGTATAAGGGCGATTTGAGTAACGTAACGTTGGCATGGATTGGAGATGGCAACAACGTTTGTAATTCTATAATACTATCCTCTGCGTTAACAGGAATGAAAGTTATCGTCTCCACTCCAAAAGGTTACGAACCAAATGAGAAAATTGTTAAAAAAGCTTTAGAGATGGGAGCTAAAGTTGTATTTGAATCGGATCCGACAAAGGCTGTTGTGGAAGCGGATGTTATCTATACAGATGTGTGGACTTCAATGGGTCAAGAAGAGGAGAGAGAGAAGAGATTGAAGGATTTTAAGCTGTATCAGGTTAAACAAAAGCTTGTAGATAAGGCAAAGGATGACGTTGTAGTAATGCACTGCCTACCAGCCCATCGTGGGGAAGAAATTACCGATGAAGTTATTGAAGGTAAACATTCGATCGTTTTTGACCAGGCTGAAAACAGATTGCACGCTCAAAAAGCCATTTTACTTAAACTTATAGGTGGCATTGCAGAGGAAGATAAAGAGTAGTTCAAAAGTGTTTTATAGCTTGTAATAAAATTAATTGAGATGAAACAGCGATTTGTTCTTGATACGACAGCGATAACAGATACAGGTATGAGAGTAAAGGAAGGTTACGATACTTTATGCCAATCGGCTAATGATATCCTAGATTTAATTGCCCAAGCCCGCTTAAAGTTGAATATAAGCTGCTATATACCCTACCCAACTGTTTACAACGAACTTTTGTCTTTTTTAAAGAGATATGAATGTGAAGAGGAAGTTTTTATCAAATTGGACACATGGCTTGTTAAAAAAACACCTAACAGGTATGAAGTTAAAATTCCAGCAGCGATATTTTATGAGTACGTTTTGACGATGAGACAGAAAATAAATAAAGGGAGAAGAATAGCTGAAGAATTCATTTGGGAAAGTTCCGCAATCACGGCAAAAACAGAAAAGGATAAGATACAAGCTGAAATAGGCAGCTTAGTAAGCAGGTTTAGAGAGAAATATAGAAATGCACTGAGACAAGGAATACTTGACAGCACTCCAGATCTAGATGTATTGCTATTAGCCAAGGAGCTTGATGCTGGAGTTGTTAGCAGCGATGCTGGAATTAAAAAGTGGAGCGAAAGAATGGGACTTAGATTTGTTGAAGCGATGAAATTTCCGAGAATGCTAAAAGAGTATTTAGCCTTAATAGACTCGAAACTTAAAAAAGTTGAAGAGGAATTGGTGTAAATTTAAATTTTACTTCAAATATTAGCAAATCTGTCCCTATTACAAAAACAAATAAATACCAAAAATAACATCGAATTATGCAATTTGTAAAAGAAATAGTCAAGGAGCTTAAAGTATTCGAGAGAAATAAGATACCTCTTGAAGTTAAAATACTTGGGATAGCAACTTACATTCAGACATCATCAGTCAGAAGAACTGCTAAAATACTGTCTGAAGTTTACCCGGTCTCAAAGTCCTCA
>JAGGXN010000086.1 GCA_021163065.1 Archaeoglobaceae archaeon
AAGTATTGTCTTCCCTGTCAGTGGGGAGCCGAAAAGCATTATGTTTCCATCAAATTCTATCATGTTCTCCTCTCCTAAATCTCATGTTATTAACCTATCATAATGTTTAATATATAGGTTTCATAAGAACTCTTTAATATCTTTTCCTTAATAATGGCGGTCCAATCACTTAACACAAGTAAGTATAATAAAGCATAAACAAATTATAAAAACGAATTCTAGCTTCTTACATGATCTAACAATATCTAACAATTGAGCAAAAAATATTTTTAATTCTCGTTTTAACGAAAAGAACGCAGATTCGACTTATTTCTCTTACCAGAAGTCCTCATTCGTTTGTTAGGGATTATAGAGAAAAAAACATATAGGTAGAACTAATTTGTCATTCATTTAAGAATTTTAATCAATCTGCTCGAAAATTTCCTCTAAATCTTTCCTCAAATCAGTTTTTGGCTCAAATCCGAGCTTTCTGGCTTTTGATATATCAGCACAACTTCTTCTTATATCCCCCTTACGAGGCTTATCAAAAACTGGTTTATCATTAATCTCAGCGATATCCATTACGATTTTAGCCAATTCTAATATCGACGTTTCTCTTCCAGTTCCAACGTTATACACCTCTCCATTTTCTCCTCTCTTTAAGGCTATCTCTATAAGATTAACCACGTCTTTAACATAGACAAAATCTCTTGTCTGTTTGCCATCACCATAAATTATAGGAGGCAAGCCTCTTTTAACCCTCGAAATAAACTTGGCTATAACACCAGAATATGGGTTGTTCGGATCCATTCTTGCTGAAAAAACATTGAATGGTCTGACTACTACAGTGTGTATTTTATCTGCAAATATTTTACAGTAATATTCTCCAGCAAGCTTGCTAACTCCATATGGAGAAATTGGATTCTTTGGATGTTCTTCGTCAACTGGAACATAACGGGGATTTCCGTAAACCGCTGCTGACGAAATGTAAATAAACTTGTCGACTCCAACATTAGAGCTAGCTTTTAAAAGATTGATTGTAGCTATAATGTTGTTTTCAGCATCGTAAATCGGGTCATTCCAGCTGTTCTCAACGGAAACTTGGGCTGCTAGATGGATGACAATATCTACATCTTTAACAATTTTTCTCACAAATTCATAATTCCTCAAATCACCTTGAAAAACCAAATCTTTTAAGTCTTTAATCGAGCAAGGCTTTAAATCTACTCCAACAGCATCGTGTTTGTCCACAAATCTTTCCAGAACGTATGAGCCGATTTGACCGCTTGCTCCGGTAACTAAAATCATAAAAACTTCCTCCCTGTTAAGAGCTCAAAAGTATCTATATATTCATTCAACATCCTCCTTATGTCGAATTCTGTAACCCAGTTTCTGACAAATATTGAATTTTCATTCCAGTTCTCCATTATATCTTTAATCTTTTCTAAAACAGTTTCAGCGCAGCTTAGTATGTCTTCATCATCGCAATAATAAATGTCAAAGCATACATATTCGCTATCTCCAACGTTGGAACTTAAAACTGGAACCCCACATGCCTGCGCTTCCAGTGCTGCAAGTGGTAAACCTTCGGAAAGACTGGTCATTAGCATTATATGCATCTGGTTATAGAAATCCTCAGGTTTGTTTGTAACTCCTTTGAATTCTACAGGGTTTCCTAATCTATTGTTTAGTTTGAAGACCTCATCAGCATATTCCTCGTCATCCACTGGTCCAATCCACCAGAACCTCGCGTTTTCAAGATTTTTTTTGATATAACCTGCAAGTATTACAAATCTTTTAGTCCCTTTTATTGGCTCTATTCTTCCAACATTTCCTATCACTATTTCATTTTTTGAACGCGAATCTTTTGGAGTAAAGCGTTCAAGGTCAATACCAGTGTATATGACTCTAATTTTGTTGGGATTACAACCGTTTCTTGTTGAATGTTCAGCGTGGAAATAAGATATTGGTGTTACCATGTTGCAATGCTCGTAACTTGTTTTCATCATCGATGCGTATATGTTTTTTATCATTTGAGATGTTAGCGGGTCTAATTTTGTGCGTTTCAAGTAAATCTCAATCTCTCTTAAAATTATCCCGTGTTCTGTACAGAGAAGCGGTATGTCAAATTTGTATTTAAGTGCACTACCTAGCAATCCACAAAATCCAACATTCAGGGATAATATTAGATCTATGTTCATTTCCCGTCTTAAGATGTTAGACATGTGGGTTATTGTTGCAAAAACGTTTGTAAGTGCCCAAAAATATTTTCCAAAATCTGCATCTCCATTATGTGCATCTACAAGTGCGTTTATATATCCATCCGTATGTATTGAGAAATATTGAAGTTTTTTCAAGTCATTAACATCTAAACTTTCACCTTTAATCATCTTTTTAGCTATTTCATATGTTACATCACTTTCGCCGAACTTGTTTTTAGGAAATTTTGATACATCGATCACATGAACATTTTTCAGGTTTTCACTTTCATATCTTATAGTTCTGTCTTTGTACGTAATAGATATACATTCAAAATCTATATCTTTTAAATTATTAACTAAATTGTAAGTCCACACAGATACGCCCCCAATTTTATGAGGATAGGACCCTTCTGAGATTATCGATATCCTCATATTCACCCGCCCCAACTGTATTTTAGCATATATTTACATACATTCTTCAATCCATTTTCAGCATCACGTTTTTTTAGGGAAAATACTATGATAGAAACTATTAAAAAGATGTTTACAATTAAAAAAATCGGGAAATTAAGTAATATCATGGACAATACGCAGAATGTGGAGTATAGTATCCAGATGTACATTGCGGTAAGTTTGTAGTATATCTCCAAATATTTTAATGAAAATGTGAGTAATCCTAAAGACAGGTAGTACGTTGAGAAAGGCACAACATAAATTGAGATGAAACCAAAATGACTAGCTAAGGCAATTACGATCATAGATGCACAGGCAAAGTAAAAGCTCATTAAAATTTGATTTTTATATAATGTATAAATTTTGTTATATGTTCTCTTTATCTCGTCTAGAGATCCTCTTAGAACATTAGATGTCAGATCCTCAATATCGCTGTAAAACCTGAAAACAATTGCAAGAGGGATGAATATTAGAAGCATTGATAACATAACATCGCTAATCAAATACCCGAGACGAATTAAATGTATAGCTGCAAAAATCATTAAAAAATGCATTAAAAAATTAGTCAATCCTGAAATGAGTAAACTAACTATATAAAACTGAGTTATTCTGAACTCATTACTATAACCTTTACGTAATTCAGTTACGGCAAGGTATAATATTACTACAAAATCTACGATTGTTAAAAGTGTTAGTGGGTTGGTCTTTGTTAATAGTAGTATGCAAATAGTAAGAAGAGATACAAAAACAATTTTTAGATATTTTTCTGGTGTCCAAAGGGGTGAAAGAGAATTTATGTATATTGCTAATGTAAATAAAAGATGCAAATTTACTGGAAAATTTAGTAAACTTGATATTTGATAAGATAAAATTGGTGGAATTGTACACGTTAAAATGAAGAAAAATATTGAGAGTTTTAGTAAATTTTTTGCCTCGTTATATTCGGCATCAAAAAAAGCTTTTACAAATAACCCATTGAAAAAAGAATTTGTAATGACAAGAATTAGAGATGACACTATAAATTTTGATAAGTTGCCTGAATACAGAAAGGCTAACACGAATATATTAATGGATGCTATTACTAAATAAATCAATCCTGTATCTAATTTAAGTTTTTTTGAAGAAAGAAAGGGTTTGAGAGTAATGGCCGCCATATTTATCTTTTTGTTTTTAGCGATATATATTTAATTCTTACCATGTTTGTAATATTTTATTGTATTTATTTAGCTTAAGCTACTATTTTCAACTTGAGCACTTATTGTCATGAGAAGTTTATTTCCTGTAAGGTTCTTCTTACCAAACTTTTGAAAGCTCCATCAATCTTGCTTTGATATATTTGGTAAGCTTAAGCTACAATCTACTTCGCTCAAGATTTATTGCTGATGAGTTTTTATGTGGAATTTTAATTTCAGAATCAACCGTTTATTATTCTTTTCTCTAAGTTATCTTAGAAAATATGCTAAATAGGGTTATCAAAGCTTTTAAGTGTGTTTTTACAAAAACTTTAAAGTTCTAGTAATTGAGCCAGTAGTAACGATTAACTGGAATCTTATTTTACAATTAGATTTTGTTTATATATCTGGCGAAATTCGTTTAACAAAAGCACAAAGGTTTATTACTATGTAGTATTAATATATACTTATGGTTAGTCTCTTAAACAAAACTGGAAATCTAATGCTTATAGGCCCACCAATGGTTGGTAAAACGATATTTGTGAGAAATGTGATGTTAGATGAGCTAAAAAAAGGAAATGGAGGGATATACGTTGCAGCAAACAATACTGGTGAGGAAATTGTAGAATGGTTTGGAGAAATGTATAACTTAAAGGTGATCGATTGTGTATCTAAGATGCTTTATCCGGATATCGAGGATACAGAGATTATAAAAAGAATCCCCAGCCCAATGGACTTTACTGGTATTACTGTTAAAGTTAGTGTTTTTCTAAAAGAAAATTTTAAGAATCATATTAAAAGTTTTGTTGTATTCGATTCTCTTTCAACGTTCTTAATGTATCTAAATCTCCAAGCAGTAATTAGATTTTTAAAAATAATGACAAAACGGATAAAATTGACAAATTCATTGGCAATTTATATAGTTCATGAAGATGTCCATGATAAAAGAGTAATTTCAACACTTAGAAATGAGTTTGATGGAATTATAGAAATGAAAGAAATAGATAATAAAAAATTTTTAAGACTTGAAACAGTAAAATGTTAAAAAGATGGTAAAGTGTCAATCTAAGGTATTTTTTAATTTTTAACAAGAGAGATAGTAATTAATGCAATTAGTTTATGTTTTATTTAATTGCTTAATGATATCTTACAACTTATCACTTTTCAGTGATCACTTTTAAATTTTCAGCTAGATTTATCTATAAAAGCGTTTAATAGTTATCATGGCTGAGAATGAAGTCATAGTAAAACAAGGGGTTCGCATTTTAACGCCCTATGAATACAAAGCGATAAGGAATGA
>JAGGXN010000158.1 GCA_021163065.1 Archaeoglobaceae archaeon
AAAGCTACCCAATCACGTATTGCTGGATCTTTGTGCTTCATATCTGTTTTAATTCTTATTACAACCTCTCCTTCTTTGTATTTACCACCAAGCATGTCTTCCCAGATATCCAAAGCTTTTTCACAACTTATGTTTCTGTGTGGGCATTCAATTCCGCTATCCCTAAATTTCTTAAATTCTTCCTTTGAGCAAAAGCAAGGATAAGCCTTCCCCATTTTTAGCAGCTTTTCAATGTATTCGTAATATACTGGAATCCTTTTCGATGCATAGATTATTTTGTCAGGCTCATAACCTAACCATTTACAATCATCTATGTACCAATCGTAAGCTTCAACCATTGGCCTCTTAGTTCTCGGATCGGTATCATCAAACCTAAGAATGAACTTCCCATTATACATTCTTGCATATTCCCCATTTATGATTATCCCTCTGACAGAACCCAAAGTTGGCGCTCCATTCGGATTTGGAGCAAACCTCATAACTACTTTTCCCTTCTCAGCGTTTTTTAATGGAGGTAAGCCTTTCTCTTTAACCTCCTTTTTTTCTTCTTTATACTCTTCAATGAGTTTTTTCTTAGTTTCATCATCTAAGCTTTCAAATTCTTCAATGCAGCGTTTAATCAATTCTAAAACCTCTTTTGGACGTTTTCTCAACTCTGGATTTTCAGCCATCACTTTACCCATTACTGCTTTTTCGTTGACCTTTCCATACTTAGCTGCATTTTGAACAACGTATTTCATTATGATCTCTTTCATCGTAGCTCAAATGATGATAGGCTTTTTAAATAAATCGTTGTCCCAAAAGTTTGATATAATACCTCAATAAAAATGAATTATGGGAAAAAAACCAAAAGAGAGATCAAAGGCAAAAATAGAGCATATAACAGTCTCAGCTGTTGTTTATTCAACTGAAGATAGAGAAAAGGTTGGAGAAGCTATTGCAACCCTATTCCCTTTTGAATTTGAAATTTTGAGGAGTAAGGCTAAAGGCCATTATGGCAACCCTCTTGAATTTTTGGAAGTGGAAATAAAGAAAAAGAGGGAAATTAAAGAATTTTGGGAGAATTTAGTCAATTTACTTAAAGATCAAAAAGAAATAATACTTAACACCTTAGAAGACAGATTAGACGAGCAAAACGTATTGCATTTAAGAATTGACAAGCAGAAAGCTTATTTGGGCAAAGTGGAATTGATCGATGGGGGAGATGCAATAGTTGTGAAGGTTAAAGTTGTCACATATCCAGCTAAGAGGGAGAAAGTTATTGAGGCTTTAAAAGGTATGTTTGACCATGTATGACTTCTTACGCTTTGTTCCAGATGCAAACATAGATTTCGGATTTGAAAATTATGTTGTATTTGCTGAATCAAAAATTAAAGTTAACAAATTTTACAAAGCCCGCTTAATTAAAGCTGAAAGTGTAAACGAGCTAATATCGAAGCTTAAGAGAGTTAGAAATGATGAAATCGTTGGTGTTTATAGCAGCAATTTAAAGGTTAATAGAGAGGCTGTGATGCGAAAGAAAGTGGATGTTTTACTAGATGGTGTTGATAGAAAGCTGGATTACAAAACTATCAAGCTTGCTGCCGAGAAAAATGTTATCATTGAGATATGTTTTTCAAAATACGTTAAAGCAAACAATTTAATGCGCCTTTTTGAGGAAGATTTAGAATTAATAAGAATTATAAATAAATTTGATACACCATTTGCTCTCACTTCAGCAGCATCAAATTGTTATGAGATGAGGACAAAAAAGCAAATCTACGATTTCTTCTCGTTTTTAGGGGCAAACATAAAGAGTGCTGAAAAACATGCAATTAAGCTTATTAGGGAATATTACGATCCAAACTTTATCTTGGATGGCTTAGAAATTCTGGAATGATTGGAAAGGTTCTTATTTTCCCGTTCATATGGTTTTTATGGATCTGAAAAAAGAAATTCTTGAAATGATGAAGAAGTTCTTTGACGAAATTATGGAGAGAGACGATATAACTTATGAAAAAATACAATGGGAGCTAGATTATTTAATCTATCCAAACATAGGTGCCTATTTAGCAAGTGGGGACATTAGTAGGGAAGAGGGTGTTGAGATATTCAAATATTGCGAAGAGAGGTTAAGAGAATTAAAAGAAAAATTGAAGCATGTCTAATTTACTTAAAGAGAGGTTCTAAGATAACAACATTTTCAGATCTTAGCTTACTTAAATCGGCTTTAGTCTCTGGAAGCACTCCATAGTGCATTGGGATGAAATACTTGGCCTTAATAACTTCCATAGCTTTTTTAGCATCCTCAACATCCATCGTATATGTTCCTCCCACTGGCAACAATGCGATATCAACATCGATGTCTTTCATTTCTGGAATGAAGTCGGTATCTCCTGCATGATAAATTCTAACCCCATCGATTGTAACGATGTAACCAACTCCGTCACCTTTTTTATGAAAAGCCTTATCAACATTGTAAGCTGGAACTGTTTCAATTATAACGCCATGTACTTCTTCTTTTGCTCCAAGATTAAGCTCACAAGTTCTATACCCTTCAGCCATACAGCCAGTAGGAAGAACAACGATTGTCTCATCTTTTCTAATCTTCTTTAATGAATCCATGTCCCTATGATCAAAATGTTCATGGGTGATTAGCACTAAATCGGCCTTTTCCAATTCTACATCTGGTAAATCGTACGGATCAATGTATATCGTTTTGCTGCCCTTTATTTTAAATCCAGCATGCTTCAAAAAAGTGACTTCAACATCTCCATACTTAAATGTAGAGCCCATAATCAGTATTAGTCATTATAATTTATTAAATCTTTCGAGTATCATTAAGTAATTAAGGAATTCCCTCCCGACAAGGCTGAAATTGGAACAATAGCTACCGTTTTTGTGAAATCTCTAATCCTGTCAAATCTATCTGCTGAAAACTCGTAGTTATAGATAAAAGCCCAAATACTCCACGATAAAAATTCATAGTTCTTCCAGAAAAACACTATAGGAAAAAGAGAGTTTAGTAAAACCCTCATTATTCAGAATTTTTAAAATTTTTTAAGCTTTGATCGTATGAAAGGGTTGATTGGCGTAGCAGATTTAATAATCTACTTTAATAAATAAGATATACTTAAATTAAACAAACCAGCTAATTTTCTATTAATCATAAATTTTTTTAAACTCTTTACGATTAAATTAGATCATGATAACAGAAATCTCAAAAGATGTATTTTTAATCGACTTACCTCAAAAAAAAGAGGGTTTTCGCAATTTTATAAGCAGTTGGGTTGTTAAAAATAACGATAAAGCCTTAGTTGTCGATGTAGGACCAAAATCAACGATAAAGAGGCTCGTCGATTGTTTAAAATACTTGAAGATAAAAGAGGTTGAGTACGTTTTGATTACCCACATCCACATAGATCATGCTGGTGGTTTAGCTGATTTTTTGAAGTACTTCGATGCTAAGGTTGTTTTACATGAAAAAGGCGAGAAGCATATGCTTAATACAGAAAAGCTCTGGGAAGGAACAAAAAAGGTTTTAGGTGATTTAGCTGAAATTTATGGAAAAATAGACCCAATTCCCGAAGATTCGATATACAAAGACAACATCGAATTCAAGGGCTTTGAGATTGAGATAATCAAAACTCCTGGACATGCTGTACATCACCAAAGCTATCTGTTTGATGAATATCTGTTTGCTGGAGAAGCTCTCGGCGTGCACCAACCCTTGAAAAAAGATTTTTATCTGCGCCCTGCAACTCCTCCAAGATTTGTGTTTGACATAGCATATGAATCTATAAAAAAGCTTGAGAAACTTGGAAATAAAATTGTTTGCTTTGGACACTATGGATTCGAGCCTAACAGTCTTGAAATAATTGACTTATTCAAAGAACAAATCAAACTCTGGGTTAAGGTTGTTTCTGAAAACGCAAGCCAATACGAGGATGATAAAGAAATTATAAAAGCCTCAAAGGCTGAGCTTTTAAAAGTTGATAAGCTATTTGCTAAATACAAAATGCTCGATGATGACATCAAAAAGAGGGAAGACTACTTCATCGAGAACTCTTTGAAGGGTATTTTGGGTTGGGTTAAATCATAAAAGGTGTTCTTTAATCGTATTTAAAACATCGAAACAATCTTAATTCCATAAATATTTTAAATTCCAATGGATGAAATAGGTAACGTTAGAGAAATGGGAACTGAATTGCTATCGCTTTCTAGAAAATTCAATGAAAAGTTGAATTCAATAGAAAACAAAGTAAACAATTTATTCGAAAATTACAAAAGCCAGCAGATTTGGCATTTTCAATTCAGAGATATCAACTGAGAAGACATTTATCCGATTTAAGATCGGAACTTGACGTTATTGTTTTGTTGTTGGATGAAATGTTAAAAGAAAGCCCATCTATTGAAATTGAACAACTTTTTAAAAAGCTAAAAAGAGACATTGAAAATTTTTCAGGTGAAATTAAAAAACTGGAAAATAGAATAGTTGAAAAATTTGGTTATTTATATGAAAATGACTCACCGTTTAATGAACTTTCCGATGTTTGTATCGAGAGCAAACATAAGATATGCCAGTGGAGGATAGAGATCGAAAGAATTGTGGGAAACGAACCCCTCTATCTTGTTTTTTCTTTAATTACTCAACTCTCAGACTGGCCAGGTTTAAACGACAGATGGGCATGTGCAGCATGTTACTTAGCTGCATTGGAAATCGTTGTAAACAAAGCTTGTAAAGCTTGGAATATCAGAGCAGACAGTTTTGAAAAGAAACTGGAAAAAGTTGTGAGGGAGCTTAGAAAAAGAGATGAAAACCTCTCTAAAGTTAAAAAAATTTCATAAAAACCATCTACGATTTAAGAGCCGAAGTTCTCCATAGTGGATACATTCCAAAGGACAAAGAGTACGAGCGTATTGTAGCAGATATACCCGATTTCATTGAAAAGGTTAAGAAACACATTAACTAATTTTACACTAAAATTTTATACCCCCTGTTGAGTTTATAGCATGAAGCTCATCACATGCGGTTTACCTTACGCAAACGGGAAGGCTCACATTGGGCATTTGAGAACATACATTCCAGCAGACATTTATGTTAAATATCTCAGAATGCTTGGCGAGGATGTTATATTCGTTTGTGGGAGTGACAGCCATGGAACGCCAATTGTTGTTAATGCCGAGCAGGCAAATTTAACGCCAAAACAGCTTGTTGATATCTACCATAAACACTTCAAAGAGACTTTTGAAAAGTTGGATGTAAATTTTGATTACTATGGCAGAACTGATGAGGAATATCATCACAAAACCACTCAAGAAATGGTAAAAAAGCTTATTGAAAAGGGCTATATTTACCCAAAGGAGATAGAACTTGCTTATTGCCCAAAATGTGAGAGATTTTTACCAGACAGGTATGTTGAAGGTATTTGCCCTTACTGCGGGGAAATTGCACGAGGAGA
>JAGGXN010000097.1 GCA_021163065.1 Archaeoglobaceae archaeon
ATTCTTTTCCTTGCCAATTCATCCTTTAAAACTTCTTGAGTTGAGATTTTACCCATAACAAGAAAATCGAGTTCTTTGTTAATGATATACCTTTCAATTACCGCCTTACTCGGGCATCTCGCATTTAATCTAACAACTAAGCCCCCATAAGTCTGGCATACTACATCCCCCAATCCAGTTTTGTTAACTACCTCGCTTTCATGGGATAAGTCTGCTAAATCTAAAAAACTCCTTTTTAATCCAAAGAATTTGTTAATTGCCAATGCAGTTGCCAAAGCTGTTGCTCCACTCATGCCAAAACCGCAAGACAATGGTAAATCCATTTTTACATTAACTCTTACGCCTTCTCCAATCAACTTGTTAACTAAATACCTTACTGTTGGAAAATCGAACTTTTCTCCATTTACAACAATTTCTATATCCTCATTCTGGCTGACATCAACAAAAACTCCCCTGTCTATTGTAAATCCAACGCCATAAGAGCCTGAAAAATCAGGTTTTTCAGAAATTGATGTTGAAAAAAAAGCAGTTATGCTTGCAGGGCAAAATGCCGTCATAAAATGTCTTCAACATAAATTTCAACGATCCTTTCCGCAACATCCGGTTTTAACCCCTCAATCCACTCTACCCTTTTATTTGTAATCACCAAAACTCTTGTATCAATTGTTCCCATTCCTCTTTCAAGTACATCGTTGGCTACAATCATTTCAATTTTATCGTTTGTTTTTTTGTCATGGGCAATCCTATAAAGTTCATCATCACTAACACCAGTTTCAGCCTTAAACCCTATAACTTTTCCATCGTAAATCTTTCTTACCTCCCAAAGAACTTTTGGTGCTGCTTTAAGCTTCAAAGTCAGCTCATCTGTTGTTTTTATTTTGCTTTCAGCCATTTCAACTATAAAATCTGATGCCGCTGCAGCAGAAACAAACAAATCACAGCCTTTCTTAACCTCTTTCAGCGTTTCCTCAAGCATGTCTTTTACTGACCACACTTTAATTTCTTTGAAATCTGGCAAATTTAGGTTGGATGGTTTAGATGTAATAACTACAACTTCAGCCCCCCTTCTCCAAAATTCCAATGCAATTTCTTTACCCATAATCCCAGAGCTTTTGTTGCTTATAAATCTGATCGGATCTATTTGTTCATAAGTAGGTCCAGATGTTACAATTACTCTCTTCCCTTTCATTTCCTTAGGATACAAAGCTCTTTCAACGTGTAGACAGATAATTTCAATATCGGGAAACTTTGCCTTGTTTTCCTCAAATTTTGGGGATACAATTTCGATGCCAAGCTCTTCAAGTTTTTTCAAATTTTCCTTAACCGCTTTATTTTCGTACATCCCACCATGCATTGCCGGGACTATTACGATTGGCTTCTTTGAACCTAAAGCAGCGGTAGCCATCGTTGTAACTGTTGTATCGTCAATTCCATTTGCTATCTTTGAAATTGTATTTGCCGTTGAAGGTGCAATTAAATAAAGGTCTGCATAACCTTCTAAGCCTAAATACTTTACATGCTCTACCTTACCAGTTATTTCGGTAACAACTTTATTTTGTGTTGCAAATTCCAATGCGTACGGATGTACAATTTTCCTTGCAGCCTTGCTCATTACTGCAATTACTTCAGCTCCCCTTCTTCTCAATTCCCTTGCCAACTTAACAGTCTCAACAGCAGCTATACTTCCTGTAACGCCTAAAACTATCTTCTTTCCTTCAAGCTTCTTTGGCATGCTTAACACCTTTTAAAAACAATTCCAACTTTCCAGTTTCGAATGCCCTTCTATATCCTGCCCTTTTTAATGCTTGTTCTATTGGTTTAAGTTTTTCCTCTAAAGCCTTTTTTGTTTCTTCATCGATTTCTTTAAATTCAATTTTTTCCTCAACAGTCTCTAATTCTCTCTCTTCCTTCAAAAACCTTCTATATGGCTCTTTAACTCTTTCTTTATCGATAACCCTTTTTAAAGCATCCTCCCAAGCCTCTCTCCACGGAAAGTTTGTTGCCAATTCCTTTGTGTAGTAATTATATCTCACAACCTCAATTAAATCATACGGGCAAGAATTCTCACAAGCCCCGCAGTAAATGCAGAATTCTGGATTGAAGTGAACTCTGCCTTTGTCTTTAGAAACATACCAAACCCTGTTATGCTTGCAAACTATTATGCACGCAGCGCATCCGACTGGATCGCATCTAAACATTCGAGCTTCAAATAGTCTTAGTTCTCCATCCATTGGCTTCAACGTCTTGGCAGCATCATATGGGCAGACTTTTTCGCAATATCCACAATGTGAGCACAGTTCTTGATTAATTTCTATTTCAGCAATCTTTTCTGGCAACTTAAAATCTATTCTCTTACCTTCAATCTTCAAAGCCTCTTCAGGACAGATCTCTTCACAGAGTTTGCAATAATCACACTTTGTTTCATCAATAAGTATTTCTTCATAGGGCATAATATCATCAGGCTTGACTTCTTTCTCAACTAATTTAAAAACTTCACAAAATTCAACGCATATGCCACAAAAATTGCATTTCTCTCTGTCTAAGTAAATTTTCCCCTCCAATCCTTCATTTTTTTCTTCAATCTGCTGTCTTGTGATGTAAACATGCCTTGTTATTGCATTTGTAGGACAAACTTTGTAGCATAGCGTACATTCCTTGCAATTTTCATACTTGTAAGTGTAACAGACTGGAGATAGCGGCAATTCATCCTTACTAATTTTTTTGCCATTAATATAGAATTCATAAGCATTAAATGGGCAGTAAGAATAGCAAATTCCACAGTATGCACACTTTAAATGATCTATCACTACAGGCGGCATTTCTAAGCCCAAGGCAATGTCATGTATTGGCCCTAATTCAATTGCATTAACAGGACAGGCATAAACACAGATTCCACATCCATTACACCATTTGTAATCGTAAACAAGCTCTCTAACTTCATCTTTGGCTTTTTGAATGTACTTGAACTTCGTTTCATCAACCATCTCAACGTCCCTTTGAACTTCCATTATCGCTATTCAACTTGTGAAATATAAAACGTTAACCTTAATGATACAATTGAAATACTCTAGAATCAAAGAAAAATTATGTTCAAGATAATTCCAGCAGTTGATTTAAAAAATGGCAAAGTTGTAAGATTGATGCAAGGAATGGAAGATAAGGTTACATTTGAAAAGGAAAATCCCGTTGAAGTTGCCAAAGACTGGGTTAAAAGAGGGGCAAAAGCCTTGCATGTAATAGACTTGGATGGAGCTTTTAAGGGAAGATTAGTACACGAAGATTTGATTTTTAAGATAGTCGATGAATGTAAGGTAGAAATTGAAGTTGGAGGGGGCATAAGAAGCTTTGAAATTGCTAAAAGGTTAATAGATAAGGGAATAGATAGGGTAATCATTGGAACCTTAGCTGTTACAAATATTGAAGAAACTAGAAGGTTTGCAATCGAAAATCCTGGAAAGGTTATGGTTGCTATAGATTCAAGAAACAATTTCGTTACAATCGATGGATGGAGGAAAAAAACCAAATTCAAGCCGTATGAAATTGCAAAGTTCTATGAAGACTTGGATGTATCAATTTTGTACACAAATGTGGACGTTGAAGGGCTAGTGTCTGGAATCGTGCTTGAAAAAATAGAGGAAGTTATAAACAATGTTCCTCTACCAGTTTACGTTGCTGGAGGTATTTCCTCAAAGGAGGATGTCTACAACATAAAAAAACTTGGTGCAGCAGGAGTAATCATAGGGTCAGCCTTATATAGTGGAAAATTAAAATTTGAAGAGTTGATAAAATGAAGGCAGTTGTTGAGAGAAAAACGAAGGAAGTTGAGGTTAAAGTTAAGATTGATCTTAGCGGTAAAGACTACTCAATAAACACAGGAATTCCGTTTTTCGATCACATGTTGGAAAGCTTTGCGAAGCACTCAAACATTAGCTTGTTTATTGATGCAAAGGGAGATTTAGACGTTGATGAACATCACACAATCGAAGATGTTGCTATAGCGCTTGGAACGGCAATTAAAAAGGCTTTAGGCAGCAAGAAAGGAATTAACAGATTTGGAGATTCAATAGTTCCAATGGATGATTCCGTAACTATTTGCGGTGTAGATATTAGTGGGAGAGGTTTTTTAAACTTCAACGGAAACTTGAAAGATTGTAAGGGCTTTACATCAGACAACTTTGTACATTTCTTAGACACTCTATGCAGAAACTCGGGGATAAACGTTTACATGGAAGTTAAAGGAATTAATGCGCACCACATGATGGAATCGGCATTCAAAGCTTTTGCAATTGCCTTCAAAAAAGCTATAAAAATTGTTGATGAAGATATTAAAAGCACAAAGGGGATTTTGGACTGATGATAATCGTTACAAAAAATTGTGTTGGTTGTGCATTCTGCAAACTTGTATGCAAGGAATTTGCAATAGAAGTATTTGGTAAGGCTAAGATAGACTATGAAAAATGTGTTAAATGTAAGAAGTGTATAATTTACTGTCCATTAGAAGCTATAAGGGTTGTTGAATGAGGGCTGCGATAATAGGCGCAGGTTTGGGAGGGTTGTTAGCAGCAAACGTTCTTGCTAAGAAAGGATATAAAATCGATGTTTTTGAAAAATTACCGTTTGCTGGAGGCAGATTTACAAATTTAAATTATAAAGGATTCGAATTAACCACTGGAGCCTTGCACATGATTCCACATGGTAAAAGAGGACCATTAGGCCAGCTTTTAAAAAAATTAGATGTTAAAGTTGAAATCTTAGATTCAAAACCTGAAGGTGAGGTTTTATACAAAGACGATCGCAAGGAGTTAACGAAAAAAGTTGCACCACTAAGGACTTTGATGAAGTTTTACGCAAAAAGCTTGGCTTACAGACTTTTCAAAAAAGATTTTTACTTGGAAAAATTTCAAAAGAGCATAGATGAGTTTAGCAGTAAATTCTTAGATGCATTCTTAGGTTGGTCTTTAAGCATAACTCCCAATGAAATTTTATTCTCAAAGTTTTTGAAGATATACCAGCAAACAATGAAGTTTAGAGGACCAGGAATACCCGTTGGCGGTTGCAAAGCCGTTATTGATGCCTTAATTGAGAATCTAAAAAGTTATGATGGAAATGTCTATCTGAGAAAGAAAGTGGAGAAAATAGCTGTAAAGAATTCTAAAGCTAAAGGAGTTTTTGTTAAAAATCAAAAGAAAAGCTATGATTTGATAATTTCTAATTTAGGCCATGTAGAGGCTCAAAAACTGATTGGTAGAGATTATTTAAATGCCGATCTTAAAGAAAGTAGAGGAATAAAATATTCGATAGCCTTAAGGCAGCCATACTTAAATCACACGGGCGTTTTATTCACCCTCAATACATCGAGAATTTCTGGAATGAATGAAGTAACAAATGCTGATCCAAATCTAGCCCCAAATGGGAGGCATCTTCTAATGGCTCATCAGCCAATGCTAACAACAAATGTTAAGTATGAAATCTACTTGGGCTTGAAAGATCTAAAGCGAATTTTGAAAAGCTATGATTATGAAATATTGGCCATTCAAAGCTATTTTGATGGTTGGCCAGTCAATAGAGTTAAGGCTGGAATGGATGTTGGGATAGAAACACCTTACAAAAACCTATTTGTTGTTGGAGATGGAGCCAAAGGAGATGACATAGAGGTTGATGGCATAGCATTAAACATTTTTAGACTTGGTGATGAAGTTTGAAAGCTTTAGAGTTTGTGAACATTAAAAAAAAGTTTGGAAACAATATTGTTTTAGATAACGTTACTTTTGAAATTGAAAAGAAAGAATTCGTTGGCATGATTGGCAATAACGCTGCTGGAAAAACAACGATAGCAAAGATTGCAAGTGGGTTGTTAAAGCCAAACGATGGGGAAGTTCTTGTTTTCAATCGTAAGCCGTATAAAGATTTCAAAGTCAAGAAAAAAATTGGTTTTGCCTCCCACAATACAATGCTTTATCCAGAGCTTACAGTTTATGAAAATCTAAGGTTTTACGGAAGTCTTTACGATGTTCAAGGTGTAGATGAAAAAATTGAGGATTTGCTGAAACTTTTCAATTTGAATGATGTCAAGAATAAGCAAGTTAAGGATTTATCAAGGGGATTTAAGCAGAGGGTTGCAATAGCAAGGGCTTTGATGAACGATCCAAAGTTATTAATCTTAGATGAAGTAACCACCGGATTGGATGTAAAGATTAGGCAGAGATTTCTGAATTATCTGTTTGAATTAAAAAATACTAAAGCAATACTATTTATAACACACTACGACAGCGAGATAAAAAATTGCGATAGGATAATTGAAGTTAAGGGAGGAAAAGTTTTTGAGAAAAGCATTTGAAATAGCAAAAAAGGATTTAAAAATTGAATTTAGAAGTAAGGGAACGATTAATTTCATGATACTTTTTTCCTTAATTGTTTCCTTCATGTTTAGTATTGCAATTCCAAAAAATGTTGTAAATGATGTCGCATTGCCCTTATTGCTTTTAGTTTTTATTTTTGTTGGCGTACTTGGCTATTCAAGGGCTTTTTTGAAAGAAGCAGAAATGGAAACTCTTGATGGACTAAAAGTTAGCCCGATAAGCCCTTCAACGATTTTAGTTGGAAAAATCATATACAATTGTATTTTAATTATCTTGATAGAAATAACAATTTTGCCAATTTTTTTTGCTCTATTCAATTTAAAAATAAATTTTATTTTACTTTTTGCATCAATAACAATTGGAAATCTAGCCTTCGTTACCGTAATATCAAGTCTATCTGTGTTAGTAATTAAATCGAGGGCAAGAGAATTGCTAATGCCTATAATAGCCTTTCCCATCTCTTTCCCGGTAATTTCCTCAATGATAGTTGTTATGAATTCCTTAACTTTCGGACAATTGAATCTCGACCCTCTTATTTTTATATCTCTTTACTCTGCAATGATGCTAACGGTTTCAATCTTAGTATTTGATTATCTTTTCGTTGAATAAATATCGTTTTGCAATTTGGATTGTTAAAAGTTATTTGTTATTCAATGTGAAACATGAGGAAAAATGGTAAACTTGATTGCTTGCTCAATTTTAAAATTTTTACGAGCTTTTTGATGATTAAAGGATTTTAAATTAACTCATTAAAAATGCAAAGACAGTTCTGCAATTCGATTTTTTATTTAGAATTCTTTATTTAGATTTAAAGTTGATTACCTTTTCTCTCTGCAAAAGAGCTTTGTTAATTTCAACAGCTTTAAAGTAGATTAATGTAGTATAATGAGGTCTTTCAATCTGGACAAAATTTCATCAACTGTATTTCCATCTGCTTCAACAATCTTAATTCCCTTGCTTCTCAAATGAGCTTTTCCTCCCTCGCCAATCTTACCGGCTATAACCACATCAACTTTGTTTTTCTCTAACAATTCAGCTACCAGCAACCCTTTTCTTTTTTCAACACCAAAGTGTAAGTTCTCTATCACTTTCTTGCTCAAAATTTCCAAATCCTCGTTTAATTCAACAATTGTGTAGTATTGAGAATTAAAGTCCCTAGTGTATTTCTTACCTTCAACATCCGAGGGTATCGCTATGATTAACTTTTCCCTCAAAAATTTAACGACAGGAACGACTAAAACCACCTCTGGAAATCTTGATTTTATTGCACGTTCTATATCTTTCTGAATTAAGTCTATCAATTCACTACTAGTCCCAGGTTTTACTGAAAAGTGGACTTCTATTATTTTACTCCTCCAAGTTCCGCGTGAAGCTATTAATTCAACTTTTTCAACACCTTCTATGTTTTTAACAATCTCAGAGATTTGTAAGCTAAGTTCCTCATCAACCCTGTCCATAAGAACATCAATAGAGTTTTTCATTATTTTAGCACCAATTTGGAAAATTATAACAGAGATTACTATTGCAACAACACCATCAGCCCACCAGTAGCCAAGTTTAACAAATATAAAGCCTAAAAATACCGAAAAAGATGCTAAAACATCAACTCTTGAATGTTTACCTTCAGCAATCAATGCAGATGATTTTGTTGCTTTACCAACGGAAATCTTGTACCTCGCAAGAACTTCGTTGAAGAAAGCAGAAAATAAAGCTACAAGCAAAGCGTAGTATTCAAAACTTGGGCTCAACAGATTTGTCAGCTCTTTTACAGCTTCATATATTATTAAAACTGAAGACGAAATTATTATCGCTCCAACGGCCATTTCAGCTAAACTTTCAGCCTTAAAATGTCCATAAGGATGGCTTTTATCTGCTGGTTTTTCAGCAATCTTAATTCCAATCCAGACAAGAATTGAACCGAAAACATCAACTAAAGAGTGGATTGAATCGGCAATTAAAGCTGTGCTACCAACAGCTATACCAGCAATGCCTTTAAAGATTGCCAATAAAAGATTTGAAATTGCAGATATTTTACTTGCTTTAACTGCCGAGCCCATCTCTACCATCTACCTCTTCTACGTTTACCTCTACCAGCATCTTGCCTACAAAAGTTTGTACTACCGCATTTAGGGCATTGCATAGGTCTTCCAGTTCCAAAAGGCTCCTCCCATTCATATCCGCAATCAAAACACCTAAACTTTCTCATAACGTGTTCACCACCCACTATTTTAACCCCAAATCCATAAACTATAGCCATTCCAGCTTTTTTTCTCGCATTTCTCAAAATTCTATGGAAAGTTGGTTGAGAAATACCCATTATTCTTGCTGCATCAAGCTGATTCAGCCCTTCCACATCAGCCAGTCTTAAAGCCTCAATCTCATCTAAGCTTATTTCGATTTTGCTATTTTCATTAAACTCAGGAGGGTCTATGAAAACCCATCTCCTCCTTTTCCTTCTTGGCACATTATGAATATATATTCAACAACATATAAGTGTTATTGCTAACTTAAATTGAAAAGAGAAGAAAATGACAATAAGTTAAAATGTTTACCCAATTCATAAAAATAGAAAGATTCCTTTGTAGAGAGTGCCAACAACAAAACAAGCAGTTGAAATAGAATAGACGGTAAAGGCAACAAAATTAATCTGTTTTATAGTCAATAAAATAAAAATATAAAAAACACGCAAAATGCAGTAAATAATTGGTGATACTCAAATTAGCTTAAGAGAGCTTTTATAAGTTAAAAATCTAAGAGATGAAATTAGCAAAATTTAAACAAAAAGTCCCAATTTCAGATTCCAACCTCTAAAAAACTCTAAAAGTATTGAATTGAGTCCCCACTTCACTGAGATACCATCAAATTTGGAATGAAAACACACCAAAGTAAACTACAAAACCACAACTCTTAAATTTCATTATAGTATAGAAATCTACAATGAGCCGCCGTGGCTTAGCTGGCAGAGCGGGTGACTTGTAATCACCAGGTCGCGGGTTCAAATCCCGCCGGCGGCTTATTTTCTGAAATCTAAGTCCCTACACGTCTTTTCCCACAAAGTCTCGTTAAAACCAATATAATTTGGAAATCACTTTAATTTAGTTTTACCATGTATTAATCCATAATATTTTATAAAGTAAGCAAAATCTAAAAAGATTAAAACAAGAATCTTTTTATATCATCATCTGAAAATATTTAGGAACTTGCTTTTTCTTTCATAATACTTTCGGGTTCTGGTTATTGCTATAATGGAAGATAATCTTGAATAAACTACTTGAATCTTTTTAGACATAGACAATTTCCTCCTTTATCGCCTCCCACAATAATGGTCATCGCAGCATTTTTCGTCATAACATCAACCTTAACCCGAGCAGTTCTTCAAGAAATTCCTTTAAATCTACTATTTCTCAGCTTACCAGGTCGTAAAAATTCAACTATGACATCAATATCGCTTGTCTTCTTTTACTCCCCCTTGTTACAGAACCAAATATGCCAATACTTTTAACCTTAAACTTTCTTTCAGAATTCTATCGTTCTCTTTCTCTGCTATGATCTCTTCGAGGTTTTTAATAACTTTATTTGATTCCTTTCCACACATTACCTCTGTTGTTTCTACACATCTAAACTCCATTTTTTTCATCTTCTCCATGATTTCTTATAAAATCTATAAAATCAGGATTCATTAAATTTATAAACTTCAATAATGGATTGGCAATACTTGATTTGAATGCTTTTGTTTTGACCCAATCTTCGGCAAACTTTTTTGGGAGGTATTCTATAGCTTTATAAAGATGTGCCAAATGAGGGTATTCTGGAAAGATGTTTTTACTGTACTTAGCCATCGTATCGCAACTAATATTCAATTTGAAAGTATCGTACCAGTAATACCCTACCACAATTGAGTTTATTTGCTCTATTACATCCTTAATACTACCACTCAATGACTTAATTTCAGCATTATCGTCATACATCTTAACAAGCTCGATGAGTGCTGGGCGTACAAATTCAATAAGGATTTTTTCAATTGATTTTAGCTCATCATCTGATAACTTACGCTGCAACTCTTCTTCTATAATTTTAATTAATTCTTTACGCGTGACAAGCAAAAGCTCATTTTCATTCAGTTCATAATACTTTTTCCTCCCATCTTTAGGATTTTTATGCTCAACAATTAATCCCTCTTTTTTCAATTTAGTAATATATTCACTCACAACTGACTTTTTTAAACCAATTGCTTCTCTTATTTCATTAAAATCATGCTTACCTTCAATTATGCATTTAATGATCTCCAGTTCTCTTTTACTTACTTTACTCATCATATGGTTTAATGATAAGCTGCGTATATAAATATAACTATTTGTTCGTTATATAACGTATGTTATAATTGCTTTACCATTCTATATCTATGCGTTGATTAATGTAAGTCAATTTCACAATTTTTGACTCTAATCATTCTTTTATCACCATTATTACCGATTTATCAATTATTGCTTTTGTTAAGTTTTATATGTCTATGTTAAAATAATCTAATAAAACATACAATTAACCAAAAAAGTAATGAAAAAATTTTTATTTCGTTCTAAATAAAACAAACAATAGTGATACCATGATCGACATTAAGATCTTAAAACGGCTTGCACTATTTGGATCTTTAACAGCTAAAGCTGCGAGTTTGGTTTTCCTCGATGAATTAAGTGGTGGAAAATTGCTTGAGGAGCTTGAGAAATTAAAAAATGAGATCGAAGATGATCGACTGTAGGCAATGTAAACACTGGAACAATAAGTATGAATTTTGTGAATTTGAACTTAATACCTATCCTCGAAAAGACTGGGAACACTTAAAAGGATTGTTCAATCCAAACCCTGTAACTTGTGACAAATTCGAGCCAATAGTAATTAATACCAAATTATCTAAGATATCAGCCGGTTTAATAGGCAAGATTGTAAAGTTTGAGGCTACGATCCATGGTGAGATTGTTGGAATGGCAATTGAAAGAAAAATTGAAGTTTTTTGCAAAAATTGTGAATTCTGTGAGGAAATAGATCTCATGTCTAATTTAAAACTTCTCTATAGTAGATTGAATAAAAAGGAGAATCTTAAATCCAAACTCAGAATAAACTGTGATTGCGAAAAAACAAAAATAGAGATAGCAGCATCAAATGAGCAAATTGATTATTCCATTCTATTTATTCGTGAATTACCCGAGAATATAGATGTTTTATCGGAAGATGAATACACAAGTTTGGCATCAAAGACGTGGAAATTGTTTTACATTGGGTTACCACCAAATGCTAAAAAAGTGAGAGTTACTGCCTTGGTGGTTAAAAATCATAGAGATGAAATAGAGTTCATTTCAACGGATATAAAACCATTAGAAGATGAATTTTTATCCTTACGAATTACTAAAAAAGATCACGAAATATTTTCAAAATATTTCAATAAAGATTTTTTAAAGGCTGCTGGCCATCAATTAGCCCCACACATTGTTGGGATGGATTTTGCCAAGCTTTCAGCTCTCTTAACCCTGCATTCTCCTTATGAAATCTATGATATCTATTCAAGGAGAATTAGAGGTTGTTTAAGAACGATTTGGATTGGAGACACCAAGACCGGGAAAAGTGAGATTGGGAAGGATTTAACAGTTTATTACAAATTGGGAGAAATCGTTTTTGGTGAAGTATCTACAAGAGCTGGTTTAACCTATACAATTGATTCGGAAAATAAAGTTTTGATTTGGGGAGTTTTACCGCTAAATGATCTCAAGTTCGTTTTTATTGATGGAATTCATTCTTTGAGCTCTAAAGAAATAGAGGAGATGAGGGAGGTTCTAGAGCAACAAAAAATTAAGGTTTCAAGAATGGTATCGGGAGAGACGATGGTAAGAGTTAGGATTATAGCAACTCTCAATCCAAAAAATCCACCAATGGGGAATTACTACTATAAAATCCAAGCTTTAATGGACACAAACGTTTTTAAGGATCCTGTAGATTTAACTCGATGGGATATCGTAATTTCATTTACTACTGAAGATGTGCCGGGAGATTGGGTAGCTGAGGCTAAGCCGATGGAAAGACCAATACCATACGAAATCTTTGTAAAACACGTTTTTTGGGTTTGGAATTTGAAACCTGAGCAAATAAGGTATTCGGAGAATGCGAAGGAAAAGATAATACAGTATTCAAAGGAGCTAATGAAGTGGGTTTCTCCAAAGTATCCGTTAATCCATAAAGGAGTTAGGGATCAGATAACAAGATTATCAGTTGCCTTTGCCTGCTTACTCCATTCAATCTCTGAAAACTTTGATTACGTTGAAGTTAAGGAAGAACACGTGGAAATGGCTAGGGGATATATTGATAACATGATCGAATTGTTGGATTATGATGCTTTTATTTATAACATCAAAAAGCAAACGGAGTTAAAGATTGATGAGGCATTGGAGATTAAAGAAAGTTTAGATGAAACAAAAATAGAAATTTTAAGGAGTTTGGTGAGTGGTAATAAGAGTTCTATAGAATTGGCCACAATTGTAGGGATTAGTGCGAAGAATTTACGGGAAAATCATTATCCTAAGCTAAAAAGATTTAAACTTATTGAAACTTCACATGGATTTGGAGCAAGATTAACTGTTAAGGGTATACAGTTCTTAAAGTTTTTAGATAATGAAAAAAAATAAGGAAATGCGTGAAAGTGGTTGTAACGTTGTTACGAGTTGTACCCCAAAAAGTGATGGATTAAGGGTGACAACGGGGGACAACGTTACAACTCGAAATGTGCTAAAGGATATGAATGAAAATCAAGATGAAATGATTGAATACGTGAAAATCAGAATCATAAAAACACCTAATGTTCAAGAGTTTATTGGTATTGATGGTAGATTCTATAAAATAAAGGAAGGAGAGATATTAGAAATTCCAAAGGAAAATGCTGAACCATTTTTGAGAAATGGATATGCTATAGTGTATAGAGAGAAGAGTAATTAAGGAACTCATTCAAGCTGCTAAATTATCAAGAAACTTCACTTCCCATAAAATTTCAAAATACCCCTCACCTATAGATGCTACAATCCTGCTTGCTAATGCAATTAGGCTTGCAAAGATCTATACGGAATTTAAAAAGAAAAACCAGAAGAGGATACGTGTGGTATCCCAAATTAATCTCCTCAATCAACCACCTCCCATACTAGAATACCCTTTCAGCAGGCAACTTTCTTAAAAACGCATGATGAGGAATTTCAAGTTCATCAAAATTAAGGCTCATGTGTGGCTTAACGTAATTATACTAGTAAATAAACTCCTCCAATGAATCGAACAGATGGAGCTTCTGCTCCATCAAAAAGCTGTCTATCTTTCCATTTGTTTGGGGATGGTTTATCCTCGCTAAGATATGCTTTACTCCATTCTTCTCAAGAAACTCCTTAAACGAGTACTTAGCCTTATCTCTTCCTTGCAACGAATTGAGTTCTGTGATCTGCCAGTATTTCGTCTGGGGTTCCATATTCCTTGAATCCCATCTTGAGAACTTTGATTGTTTATAATAGTAGCAGAATCAAATACTCCATAGCAAGTGATAAACCTTGATGAATCATCCATGAAAGCTATAATTTTTTTCAATTCTCTTCCAGTCTCTTTGCCATAACCCCATTGAATTTTCTCTTTCATAGCGAACCCATTTTCTCTGCTTCTTCTTATTCATGTTCTCCTCCACCAAATCGTGTTTTAACAGAACTTTGTATATGGTGTTGTAAGGTATGTGAATGCTCTAATCCCTTTCAATCTATAGGTTAACCCCCACGGCAAAAGAAATGTTGAGAAACTTGAGAGGGCTTATAATAAGCAAAGTACAATTCCTCCGAAAGAGCCCGTGAAGTTTTTAGGAGGTGATGAAAATTAGAAAAAGATTTAAACTAAATAAACATATAAATTGTACTCTGGAGGAATAAAAAATGAAGGTTAAAATTGTTCCTGAAATTGTGGAAATGAGCTTATTTTACGATGTTGAAGATCCTATCCTAAAGGATGAATTTATAGAATTACTCAAAAGTAAAGGTTTTGAGGAAGTTTCAGAAGAACCTGAAATTATCGAGGCAAGTGGAGTGGCATTATTTGAAAGAGTCACTGTTGCAAGGAAGAGGGGGTGTAATATCAATTATAACAGTAGAAGAGGAGTAGTTGGTGTGGTTGCAAATAAAAAGATAAATCGCTAATTGTACTCATTTAAAATTAAAAGTCAGAAAGATAAAATGTATTGCTCCTTCTTTAGTGATCTCAATATCCACATGCTGTACAGGAGGCTAACAATTTTTGCATACTTTTTCTCCCTGTACATAATGACTCATCTCACATCCTCCGGCAACAACTCAATCCAAGAAACAGGATACACCTTCCTCTTAACCCTTCCTCTTTCAACAATTAACTCTGTTTTAACCAAACCTGCTTCTTCCAATGAGCGAACAATATTGTAAACCTTACCACTACTCCAACCCACTTTCTTTGCAATTTCATAAATGCTTAAACCCCTATTCTTGTTAACAAACTCATAAATGAAATCCTCAGCATACTTCCCTTTTAGCACAACAGCCATAATTGAAATATTTCAAACAAGCAAATAAACTTTTTCCATCCACATCCTTATAAATCCAAATCTTAAAAATATTCCATGCTCACAGAACTTGACAAGGCTGTTTTGTTCACAATTTATAAAAGAGCAAACAAAAGTAAAAAAGCTCATTTTCCAATCGAATTCATTTGTAAGGGTTTTCCAACTCATCAGCATGGATTCATTAAGAGAAGTGTAGAAAAACTTAGAAAGAGGGGTCTTTTGTACGTTAAACCCCATCCATCTGGAAGAAGTTATGGATTAACTGATGAAGGCTGGGAATTAGCCAGAAAACTTGAAGAAGAGTATAGAATACGGTAACTGGATCGTTTTAATACGTAGTTTTTGTATGCATCCTAAAGTATCAATAAAATTTTTGGAAATAGAAAGTTTTCAACTTCTGGAATTTGACACAATAGCAAGGACTAAAGAGACTGGATGGGGTCTGCTTGTAATTGGAACACATGCAAAGGTTTTGGAAGGATTGGTTGAAGAATTTGTTAAATTGCTTGAAGAGGAATCAGAGGTTCAAATAAAAAGAACGGAGTTGGAGGGGGAGTTGATTAAGTTTTTGGATTGAGATAAACTTTGGTGATAAGATAATAAAATATTAACTCAAGAAAGATTATATTAAGGAACGTTCCTACAAATGATATGGAAACTGATGAGAAAATTAAAGGACTGGATGAAACCAACGATAGAATTGTTTGTACAATTAAATATCGGCTCATTGTTTTAATGGTTATTCTTACAATTATTCCTTTTCTAGTTTTTATATTGAGTTAAATAATGAATGTTCTCTTAATTTCTGGAATTAGCGAATGGAGGGAAAAAGACTGTATTGGATTAGGGCTTGGTGGATATGCTGATAGTTTAGAACAAACCATGAAGTTAAAACAAGTTCAATACTGGTTAGACTATTTCAAAAAATCTAGCTATGCTTTGATATGTCTCACATATGGGTTTCTATTCCAAATTTTGCCAGTCGTAGTTTGTATTTTTAATTTACGTGGATATTGGATTCTTTTAGCTCTTATAGTACTTTCATCAGTCACTGCTATCTTAATTATTTTCTGGATTCTTAAATTGCATAAATGCAAGATTGCAATAGATATGAATGAGATATAAGCTGTAGAAGTTTAATTCAAGAGAAGGGGAAACTGAAACTCGAAAATTTGAATCAGAACGATCAAACGAACAGTTTCTTAAGTTGTTCAGAAGTTGCTCCTCTTTAGATGCGCTCAACCGATTCATTTGGGTTTGAGCGAAACAAACTTGGTATGATTTCTCGAATTCAAAAAGTTTCACAAGTATTAATTTTTCCCAACCATTTTGTGTATTATGTGCTGGTTTTGTTTAACAAGGCAAGAAAGGATATTATCAAAATAAAAAATAAATAAATTAGGTTTTAAACTTACATTTCCACTGAGATTTTTCATTCTCGACTGATATTTGAGTTATTATTATAAAATATGTATCATACTAAAGTCCATTACTAAACTACCTTTTGGTTTCACATACTACTAAATATTACTCTGATCAGCTACGCCGCTTATAAGCTTCCTCAAGTAACAGAAACAGATGCTACAGTGCAGCGTTTTTTGCAATATATTATTTCTTTTCAATCCTCTTCAATGTTATCGAGGACGGAAATTAAAGCAGCATGGGTGATAGCTCTTGAAGAAGCTAAAAGACGTCTTGTCCACCAGATGTGTAAGGTTGAGACACGACCATGCTTTATGTTTTTCTTCCTTACCGACTCTTTCATTATTTCCTTAACAGGATAAATTTTTTCGATAAATGAGCACTTTATAGGAAATTCACCATAATAACGACTTTTAACTTAAAATATCACCATACTTTTCAGCTCTCATTCTAAAAGCTTCTTCTCCACCTTCCATTATACTCTTGACGTGTTGTTGAATCGTTTTTTTATCAATAGACCCTTCATCGATAATGCAACATTTATCCTCTTTCGCGTCCAAAACGAGTATAAGTTCGGAATCGCCTAAAACGGGTATGTTGGCGTTGTGTGTAGCTATAATCATTTGTCTCTTCCCTTTCATCTTTCTCAAGATTTTTACGATATCATCGTAAATGAATCTGTTATCCAAGTCCTCCTCAGGTTGATCTAGAATTAGGATTCTATCTTCTTGAGCGAAGAGGAGAAGTAATATTGCAGTTGCTTTTTGTCCTGCTGACAACTTATCTAATTGCCTGTATTCACCATCTACATTTAGTTCAATGTCTATACTATCCTCAGGAAAAAGTGTTTGAAGTTTATACAATCTTGATTTTTCTTCCATAAACCAGCTATATACTCTTCTAGCCATCGAATCTGTCAGACCATATTCCTTTTTTATTTCATCTATCCCATTCTCGATAACTTGAGAGATGTCGATACCATCTATGGAATCTTTTGAGCATATTTTTTCGATTGTATCATCGCTCACTCTTGACCCTTTTAGGGTCTTTTTTAAGCTATCTTTAAATTCTCCTTTTTCCGCTTGATAATTTACTGTGAGCCTTAATTTTCCTTGAAGGAAGGAATTTATTCTTTCTACCGATTTTCGCCTGATTTCAAATAGCTGATGTCTGGACTTCCTTACCTCACTAATGAGATTTTTTCGCTTATTTATTTTCCCTTTTAATTTTTCTTCAAACTTCTTTAGTTCATCAAGTTGATCGTTTAATCTCTTTTTTTGTCTAGTGAGTTCTTCGAGTTTGTCAGGACTTAAGTCTCCTGAAATACCCATCTCTTGTTTTATCTTATTAATATCTTCGTCTATTAGCTTTTTCTTATTGTCCCATTCTCTTTTCAAATTCCTAACAGTCTCAATTTTTTCTTGGAATAATTTATCTATATTCTCTTTGTATTTAGTGAGGTTTTCTATCAATTCTTGTATTTCGTCTGACACTTTTTCCAGTATGCCTTTGATAGAGCTTTTACCGTTTTTCAATTCATTTATTACTGGTCTGAGTTTCGATTCCATATCGTTGAATACACTCAATAGAGACTCGTAATATCCTTCAACGACTTCTATGGACTTCTTAAGTGTCTCTTCATCTTCACATAAAGCTATAGCCTCTTTTAATTTTTCTGCAAGTCCGTATTTTTCAAATAATTTTATATCAGACTCAATTTTGTTTAATTTTTGGATTAGTTCCTCTTTTTCAGATAATTTCTCCTCTAAATAAATAATTTCTTTTGCATTTCTTTCTAACGCATCTATTAGTCTCCTAAAGTTTTCAGACTCATTTTTGAGACTCTCACCTATTATTTCATCTACAAGTTGTAAGACTTTTTGAGGATCATTAGAAATGTGATATATCTCTCTTTGTCCAATTATGATTGGGATTTTCTGTCCAAATATATCTATGGCCGAAATACCAACTTCCTCATTGGAATCCAAATCAATGACAATTGGCTTCTTTCCAAAAATTCGTTCAACTCTATAGTCTTTCACCTTATCTTTATCTAAAACACGCCGTATATGTAACGAAACTTTGCCACCACTTTTTAAGCTATACTCTATCAGCGATTCCCTATATTCCCTTTCAGCATAAGCCGGAATGTCCAAGCAGTAACGCATTACCTCAATTATAGCTGATTTACCTACACCTCGTCCACCAATTAAAGTATTTAGCTCCGGATGAAATTCTATTTTAGTATTCCCTAGAAAACCAGAACCCAAAACCTCAACTCCTAAAATCTGATTATATTCTATTTCCTCAAATTCCCCAACTCTCACTCTAACCTCTGGATCGTGTAAGGCAATCCTCAAAGCATCAATATCATCAAGCGCTCCTATTTTGATATACGTCACCCTCGGTATTTCGCCCCTATATTTAGTCCCTATGTCTTCAATCGATTTAGGATCTGAAAACTCGACATGGGCGATTCTGTTAATCACATCCTCGTTTATTCCTCCGGTAGAGATTAATCGATGTCTCATGTTACCAGTTATACCCGTTTCTATTCCATCTGGTTTAATGTCTTTTAGTTTTCTTACTGCTGTTTCAGGCTTATATGCTTTAAAAACCCATTACTATCTTCCGGATGTGGTATAATGATAAGACAATTGAATTTCTCCCTCAACTCCTTTAATAAATTTTCTACTGGTTTATCTGAAGATATATCTCTATGTTGCTCTCTATCGGAAAATAAAGGTTCTTCCCTATCCCTATCCCAACCTTGAATGTAATTATTTACTCCATCTATATCTACATCATAAGGGAAAATTACCAATATGTGTAATCCTCTTCCCCCACTTTCATTGAATGATAATTCTACACCTGGAAAAACATAAATTCCCCGTTCTAAAGCATAATCTCGTATTAATTCGAACCAATCTTTTCTAATTCCATTATAGTCAGTTATTGCACAAATTTTTATTCCCTGGTTTTTTAACTGAGTGACAAATTTCTCTACAACCGTTTTCCTACCCTTTTCTGTCGTAATGTCTACACCGTCTGGCAATTTGAATGTATGCACGCCTGGACTATGTAAATGCAGATCTACCCTAATCCAATTTGCACGATTCCTGCCTACCACCCAACAAACCCCCCAGTTCTTTCCAAAAATTCTAATTATTTCAAGCTCGAGTCGAGAAACCTCAATCTTTATTGTATCCATATGAGCTCGTAATCCGCTCCAAAATAAGCATAAACGAATTGTCTCTCCCCACAGAATTTCAGGATATCTATCTCTAATTTCTTCTGGAATTGTGTCTTTAAGAGAAATCCTATAGTCTCTTTTCATACTACTACAACCTCTTTTAGTATTTGCTCCCTTAGTTTTATAGCCAATATGCTATTATTTCTGCCTTAAACTCCTTCTCAATCTCACTTTTACATCTTTTCAATAATTCCTGTATTTCTTTAAGCGTTCTCATCTTACTTACTCAATATTAAAACACCCTTTTCAACCCTTCAATCACATCAAAATCCTTATCGTTACTCACTATTACATCACAGTATTTTAAAGCTAAAGCAGCATGAATTGCATCTCTTGGCATGACTTTGTATTTCTCAATAAGATTTTGGGCTTCCTTACAAACTGCATGATTTACCTCCAAGAATTTCAAGAAAGGAATTCTGAGCATCAACTTTCCAACTTCAATGCTTTTTTCAACCCCAGCAACTTTTCTAACAGCATAAACAACCTCATCCCAAGTTAAAGATGACGTGAATGCTACAAACTCTCCATCAGATGCTTTTCTCAGATACTCTTCTGCCTTTTTAGCTACTTCACCTTTGTATAAGATAGCATAAACAAAAACGTTAGAATCGAGATAAACGTTCTTCAACTTGCTCATAGTACAACCTCTTCAATTCATCAGGCTTCGGAGCTTCACGTTTGTTTTTAACAATGGAAACAAGTTCATCAACAAACTCTTTTCCACTTTTCTCAGGTTTCATAACAATTTCATCTCCTCGAACCTCGAATATTACCCTTTCACCCTCTTTCAAGCCAAATTTTTCTCTTATATCTTTTGGAATTGTAATCTGACCTTTTTTACCAATAGTTCTAATTCTTACCATTAGGTATGAATTGAATTAAACAGTTAAAAGGTTTACCATTCAAAAACTGGGTCTGTAATAATAACAAGGCTCAATAAAAGTATAGTTACGAAGTAGGGGATATGAAGACAGTTAAAGAAGTAGTAAAAAAACTAAAGATATTTGAAAGGAACAAGGCTCCATTGGAGATTAAGATAATAGGAGTTACAAACGTCATCAGTAAGGAGGACAGCAAAAATACTTTCAGAAATTCATTCCGTTTCTCACAATGCAGTTCACAAGTGGGTGAAGAAGTTTGAGGAAAAGTTAACAATTTCAACTGAGAAAAAGGAGAGAAGGAATCTAATTGCAGTAGATGAAACTGTTGTTAAAGCAAGAAGAAATACTACGTTTTTCCAGCTGTAGATGTGGAGGGAAATGAGTTAATCCTTATGAGAATCTATACGACGAGAAATTATTTGACAGCAAAGTCCTTCATAAAAGAAGTCCTAAATTACTGTGAAAACAAGCCTAAATTTATAATTGATATAATTCAAACACGAAACCTTTCGATAAGCGTAGTTTGGTTGAATCTGTCTTTAGCTCTTTCAAACACCGTGTTAAATTATTCTTCTGCTCTATTAGCTGTAATAACCCTATCAGAAACTGGAATTTATTCTGCAAACTCTTTATCCTCTACTATAATCATCTTAGGTGGTTATGTTGACAGGGCTCAAAAACTATAAAAAAATTTAAGGTTAAAACAATAAGAAAAAATGATTGCTCATCGATTTTGAGAAATACATCTTGATTCAGCTTAGATACGTTGTATCAAGCCTGGAGATTGGCTAAAATCTACAACCATCTCAAATTGTAACATTTAAAAAAGTTAACCTTATGGGGGGTACGTATATAATAAATAATGTAGTCTCAAAAGCAGCCCTATGCTACCTTCTTTATTTAGAAAAGGAGGTAACCATATGGACTATAAGGTTACTTTTGAATAAGATATACCCTTTGATTGCGATTTGATGAAACTGTAAGCTTAGCTACATTACAAATGCTTTAATGTTTGTTAATTGTGGCATTACAACTACAACTTACATCTTAATTCTAACATTCTAATTTCTCATATACATTATACTATGACTGACTTGTTCAATTAATGCAAGGTTCAATACAAATTAAATACATTGTAAATGCTATACACTTTACATACATTTTACATACACTGAGTTTATTTTGAATTGCTAAAATGCAAAAAAGCAGAAATGTTGCCAACCCATTCATAGATCTCTGTAAGCATATCTTGAATCTAAATCTTGTGAGATATTTATTATGCCATGAGTAAAGAGTTTTCTCTCCTTCTTTTTCTGATAAGATTTTGCTACTAGAGAATTCTAAACAAAAAGGCTAAAGAAAAATATTGAAATTATCAGTACTAAATCAATACTAAATCATACACGTTGTGCATAAACATTAGCCCATAAAAAATTAATAATCCAATATGTAGACAGAATATATTTGAAGATGAAAATGAAACTTCCCTAGAATTCTCATCTCCCTTTAATCATCTCGGATCACTAAAAAATTCATTACTTTAATCCAAAATATTATGATATTCACCTGTA
>JAGGXN010000051.1 GCA_021163065.1 Archaeoglobaceae archaeon
GGTGGAGGTTCCGAATGGGTTAGATGAACATCACGCCTTTGATGTCTGCTGAATACTTTGTATCTTTTCGTAATACTTTTTCAACTGCCTTTAAGAAGTCGTTTCTCGTTACCCTATTCCTCTCATCCCTGATCGCGAACATACCAGCTTCAGTAACTATAGCTTTTATATCTGCACCACTTGCATTTTCCGTCATACTTGCTAATTCGTTGAAATCAACGTCGTCAGCCAACTTCATTTTCCTCGTGTGAATCTTGAATATTTGCAATCTTCCCTCAAACGTTGGTAATGGCACCTCTATTATTCTGTCAAACCTTCCAGGCCTTAGAATTGCTGGATCAAGTATGTCAATTCTGTTCGTTGCACCCATTATTTTCACGTCTCCCCTCGGATCGAATCCATCCATTTCTGCCAATAACTGCATTAAAGTTCTTTGAACTTCTCTATCTCCACTCGTATCGCTCCCAGTCCTTTTAGCAGCGATTGCATCCAATTCATCAATGAATATTATAGCCGGAGCTTTTTCTTTTGCAAGCTGAAAAACCTCTCTAACCAATCTTGCTCCCTCACCAATGTATTTCTGCACGAATTCGCTTCCCACAACTCTAATAAATGTCGCATTAGTATGGTGTGCAACAGCTTTGGCTAACAAAGTCTTACCTGTTCCTGGAGGGCCGTAAAGCAAGACACCTTTTGGCGGTTCAATACCAATTTCCTCAAACAAATGAGGTTTTAGCAATGGTAATTCAACAGCCTCTCTTACTTCCTCAATTTGCTTGTCTAATCCACCAATATCAGAGTAGCTGACTTCCGGTTTTTCATCTACCTCAAATCCATAAACCATCGGATCTTTTGGCGCGGGTAAAACGCTTATTATTGCAAGGGTTTGCTGATTTAAAGCAACCCTTGCTCCTGGCTGCAAATCATTTCTATTTAAATATTGGGATGTATTAACAACAAACTTTGGACCTGTAGAGCTTTTAACTATAACTCTTCCATCCTCCAATACATCTGAAATGTAACCAACAATTAGTGGGGGTGAGCGTAATCTTTCAATTTCACTTCTCAACCTTCTTACTTCCCTTTCATACCTTATTCTTTCAGATTCTACGAATCTTTTTTCATCTTCAAGTCTGCGATAAAGTTCTTTAAGCTTGTAATATTCTTCTTCCAACTTTCTTAATCTTTCCATTAAGTATTCCGATAATTCCACATCGTCTTTAGCTTTAATATCGTCCACCATTCGGAACCTCCAAATAACTATATATTACTTCAACTATAAGAATTTATTGGAGGTTGGTTATGGATTGCGAAATCTGTGGTAGGCCGATAAAGGGTAAAGGTTTCAAAATCGTCGTTGAAGGAAGTGAAGTAACTGTTTGCCATTCTTGCAAAAATTATGGTGTTGAAAAGCCAATTTCTCAAGTTTCACAGCCCGGTGTAAGTAAGGTTTTGATTAGAAGGAAAAAGCAACCTACAAATATTGAGTTTAGCTAAGAATTACTCGAAAATTATAATTTAATAATTAGGCGAGAAAGGGAAAAGAGGGGTTGGAGTCAGGAAGTTTTAGCTAAGAAGATACAAGAAAAAGCTTCGTTAATCAGAAAAATTGAGAATGCCGAAATTACACCTGAGCCAGAGGTTATAGAGAAAATTGAAAAGCTGTTCAACATCAAGTTGAGAGAGAAGGTTCCTGAAGTTAAGGTAAACCTCAAAAAGATCAATTTAACCCCAACGCTGGGGGATGTTGTGGTTATAAAGAAAAAGAAGAAATGAGTTGCAAATTTGTGGATCGAGATATGACAAGTGAAAAACAATAAAACTATAAAATGGTAGTATGAAATTTAAGGGTTTAAAATGGGAAGACAGGGGAAGTTATAGAGTTGCCAAGGTTTTTGATGTATCAAACGATTCGTTCGTTCAATTGGTCGAGATTAAGCCAAAGAGTAAGGTTGGAAAACATTACCACAAACAGCAGACAGAGATTTTTGTAATCTTAGATGGCGAGGCAAAACTTGGAATTGGAGATAAGGAATGGTCAGCTAAGCCAAAAGACATCTTTCTTTGCAAACCAAAAGATGTACATTGGGTTGAGAACGATAGTGAAGATCCATTTTTGCTTGTTGTTTTCAAATACAATTGGGCAGAAAATGATACAATCTGGATCTAGTATTATTTGCAAAATAAAAAGTGTTTTAAGTAGTTAGGCAAACTCAAGGTCATGTATATATTCGTGTACATAACCTCATCAAACATTGATGAGGCTAAAAAGATAGCAAAAAGTTTGCTAGAGAAAAAACTTGCCGCTTGCGTTAATATTTTCCCCATAACTTCCCTTTTCTGGTGGGAAGGTAAGATTGATGAATGCAATGAGGTGGCTATGATTGTTAAAACCAAAGCTGATAGATTCAAAGAGTTGAAAAGTGAAGTTTTGGCATTGCACAGCTATACTACTCCTTGCATTTGTGCAATACCAATAGAGGAGGGATTAAGAAAGTTTTTAGATTGGATAGACGAAGTAATAGAAGAATGACCAGAAGAATTGCCACCTTTGGAACAAGAAAAGAAATTGTTTACAATGAAGAACACTGGAAAAATTTGAGAGAGAAAAGAGAAAGGGCAAAAAAAGTAATGGGAAGCCTAAAAAGCTTTGATCTGGCGTCTATTGTTTACGGCAGTGTTGCCAGGGGAGATGTATCAAAAAATAGCGATGTAGATATATTTGTCCCATACAAAATTCCATCTTATAGAATAGAACTCGCCTTAGATGGTTTTCAGATAATAGAAAAGAGAATAGTTCAAGCAACGCCAAATTATGCAATAAAAGGCGAGTTTTTGTTGGAAGATAACACGACAGTTAGCTTCCCGCTCGTAAAGATGAAAGAGAGAGAGTTAGATTTCTACAAATTTGGTGGCGCTTTAGACTACGACTCGCTAATTAAAGATGAGAGAGTTGCAGGTGTTGATAAAAGGCTGATATTAATAATCCCTACGGAAAATGGACATAGGGAGATACCAATAAATGAAATCCAGCCAAATGCTGTAGCTAAAATCCTCAACGTCGGGATAGAGATTGTAAATGAAAGAATGAGAGTTCTGCTTAGAAGAAGAGAGATTGGAAGGACTGGTATTTTTCTTTGCGAAACAATACCGTTTGATGAGAGTTTTGAGTCTGCGTTAAATTGTATTGCTGCAAAGAATCCTGCTGTTAGAAGGATGATAAAGAATGGAAGATCGGTCTAAATTCATTCCATTGCATCTATACATTCTCGTCCATCTAAAAAGGGCAGGAATGGATTATGCAAAGTCAATATCAAAGATTGCTGGCATTTCAATAGACGTCATCGAAAATGCGCTAAACGAGATGGAAAGAAAGGGAATTATCGAGAGAACTCACGGTTCAGCAATAAAAAGAACGGAGGCAAGATTTAAGTTGAGTTATGAGGTTAGGAGGCATCACAAATACTACAGATTGACAAACAATGGTGAAAAACTGCTTAGGACTATAAAAAACGATGTAGATGGATATTTTAAGGATATAACCGGATTCGAAAAGGCGTTTGATGTGTTTATGTTTATCGTAAAGGCTAAATACGAGCATGCCGCCTACATAGCCAAATCCTTCTCGATGAGCGTTGAACAAACAAAAAAATTGTTGACAGAGTTAATCGATCTTGGGCTAGTAGAGGAATCAAAGCCGAAAGTTTTAAAGAAGAAACACAGAAGGGCTAAGCCTAAGAATGAGACGAGAACTCAGCACAAATACTACAAAGCAACAAGATTGGGTAGGATGTTGATAAGATATCTGTTTTGAATTTTTAAGTCTTTTTTATCATTTTCATCAGTTTTTTAAAACAAAGCACTTAACACGTTAAGTTGCTTGTAAGATCGAAATTGTTATATAAGCAAAGAATAAAATAGTTAAAAATGCGACCTACCAATAATCAATAAAATTGTGGGGGTAGTATGAGGTTTTTGGTAGTTTTAATCATATTTTTATTTAGTTTGGCGTTTGTTACAATATCTGATGTTGATAGAGATCATTTATTGGGTTATGAAGAGTTGGCAATAGGATCTAATTTATTTAAAGCCGATACAGATGAAGATCGTTTGTTTGATGGTGATGAAATTAGATTTGGGACGAATCCAACGTTAGATGATACAGATAATGATAATGTTTTAGATGGGGATGAAATCAGACTGAAAACGAATCCACTCAAAGCTGATAGCGATGAAGATGGGCTAAGTGATGGGGAAGAATTAAAGTTCGGTGCGAATCCTTTAAAACCGGATACAGACGATGACAAACTCAATGATGGAGACGAAGTTACTTACGGAACAAACCCATTAAGTAAAGACAGCGATGGAGATGGACTGGATGATTATTTTGAGGTGTCAAATTACCTAAATCCAACCAGTAGCGATACCGATGGCGATGGACTCGATGACAGCTATGAGATAAGTCTTGGAATAAATCCAAGAAATAATGATACAGACAAAGATGGGTTAAGTGATTATGATGAAATCATGAAATACAATACATATGCATACAAAAACGATAGTGATGAAGATGGAGTTATAGATTCTAAAGAAATTCAGCTTGGATTGGATCCGTTAAATAGTGATAGTGATGGAGATGGCTTGAGCGATGGATATGAACTGAAAATAGGTACAAATCCAGAAATCAGCTGGAGAGGATGGTTTACAGAAGACACGTTAAAATCTGCGTTGAGTGATGTTTATCTTAGGGAAGTTGCAAATTTATCTAAACAGCTTGATGGGAAAAGTTATATTGACAAGGTATGGAATGTGCTTGAATGGATCGATGAGAATGTAGAGTATAACTACTCCAAAGCAAAAAACACTCAAAATTCAATCATTCAATCGCCTTCCAGAACCGTAGCAATTGGTAGTGGTATATGTACAAGATTATACTATTCTTACCGCTGCTTTGTTACTAAACTTAAACATTAGTCCTGTTTATGTTTTGGATATAAGTTACAAAAATGAACTTAGTGGCCATGCTGCAGCAGCTGTTAAAATTAATGGAGAGTTATTTGTTCTAGACCAACATTTACCACCTATACATATTGGAGCGTACTATTACGTTTCGCTCATGAACGGGCATATTATCTCAAATATCACAGTTTATAAGGTTGTGAAAACGGATGTAGTAAAGGTAAAAGTTTTAGAAAGGTATAATGGATATCAAATTAAAAGTATGTATCGAGAAATTAAAGATGAAGATCTGGAAATTATCCGTAAAGCGATTTCTGATAGGTTTAAAACTGTAAAGAGCTGGTTTATTGAAGAAACAAAACTCAAAAGTATTGCTGAAAGCGAGCTTGAATGTAAGATAGGTGGTAACTGTTTTGAACATAAGTTACCTCATGGGTTTGTTAGAGGAATTGTTGTTACAACTTACAAACCGGTGTATTACTATCATCCAATCTTTTTGAAAAAATTTGCAGATATGGTTGCTCAAGAATTCAGAGAAGCTGATAAGAGATATAGTTGTTACTATTTTGCCGTTGGAAAAGGAAGTTATGCATTCAAATTATCAATTGAGCCAGCGATAGTTGTCGTTGGTTGTTTTGCCACTTAACATTAAACAAGACAAGAATTTTATTCAATTTTTTAGAAAATGTGAATATATTTTGATTAAAGGCATAAGATTGCATAAGATTTTTTAAGCTGTAAGTGACGGATGAGTACATTAACACAATGGGGCGGTAAGGTAGCCTGGTTATCCTTCCGGCTTCGGTATCCGAGAAAATTGAGAATGACGAAAAAAGCATAGAAAAGCTAAGCCTAAAAAGGAGACGAGAAGGCAGCATAAGTATTATAAGGCTACAAGATTGGGTAAGATGTTAATTAGATATTTATTCTAAACAGCAACAAAATACTTTTAACGCTTGTACATACAGTTTCAATGCGATTTGGATTCTTTAAAAGGAGAAAACAAAAAGAAACCAAAAAATTGAGTGTAGAGGAAATTGAACAAAGAATAATTGAAGAGGTTGAGAGCAACAAAAAATTAATGGATGATATTATAAACAAGCATTCAGAAAAATTAGGGTCATTAATTAACGAACTAGTTCAAGAGCTAAAAAACTTTGACCCTTCATCTCTCCACCCGAGATTGGCTGGGATTGCTAAGAATTTCAAGTCGAGTATGCTCGAATTGTGGGATAAAGATTTAGATTATCTAACTTATGAAAAAATCAGAAAAAACATGGAAAAGGTTGCTTTGTTTAAAATAAAGCATTTCAAATTGTTGTTTGGTATTAATCCAGAAGAAATTGGCAGAATTAATGAAATACTTGGTGAGATTGCTGATACTGTATCAACAATTGAAAGTAAGATGAAAAACGTTGCTTTTAACGAGCTAAATATGGCTATAGAGGATATCAATCGATTAAAATATATTCAAAGAAATAAGCGAGAATTGGAAGAAAATAAAGCAAAATTAACAGAAAAGCTGAATAATTACGATAATGTGGCAAAGAAGATGAACAAAATCAAGGTAGAAGTGCAAAAAGTGAATGATGAAATAGAGAACCTAAACTTGGAGATAACAAGAAGAGAAGATTATATAAGGAAGTTGATAGCTACTGTTAGAAAACCAATGCGACACTTTGCCCACGATATAGGGTCAAAAATAAACTTCGACGATTTCAATGAATTGCAATTAATTTCAAAAAAAGTTATGGCTGAAATGATAAAAGGCAGAATAAAGGTGAAGAGTACGCAGACTGGTAACATCATCTCAGCCCTCAAAAAAATTGGAGAGGGAAGATTGATCAAAGAGATGGACGAAGTTAACACACTCAAAAAAGCGTTAGCCGATAAAAAGTTGGAGTTGCAGAGATTGAAATCAAAGATGCCGAAATTTGATGCTAATTCGATAAAAAAGGAAATTGAAAGCATAGACTCAAAAATAGAAAGGTTAAATGAAGAGTACGATAAAATTAGGGCATCGTTGGAGAGTAGACTTTCAAAAATTTTTGGTTTTGACGTAGTGATTGAAGAGTAAGTAGATTATTTTTCTGGATTTGTTCTTCAACTTATTCTTTCAAAGTTTAAAACCTCATTCTTCAACCCTCTCAAAATCTTTTAATCTTTCAAGATACTTCGTTGCATCCATTCCCCACTTCGTTGTTGTTAAATTTGATGAGGGGTCTAGGCTACTCCCCCTTGCATTCTTGATCATAACAAAATCCCTGTCAGCCTGAAATCTTGTAGCAATTGCATATTCAACATCTTCATAGTTGTAAATGTCAATGTCCTCATCAACAACCACAACACCCTTCATGCTTGGATGAGCATACAGTGCGGCAATGATTGCATTCTTTCCATCCCCCTCCGTCTTCTTCTCAATTTGAACGATGCAGTGCAAATAATGTCTGCTGCCAGACGTCATCACGACGTTTCTCACCTTACACACGTTGGAGACGGCTTTGTATATAACGGGTTCAAATGGGATGCCCATTAAAACCTGATGCTCACTACCGCCAGGCGTTATTGAGTAGTATATCGGTTCTCGTTTGCAATAAATTTTGTCTATCTCCACAATCGGCTCTTCTCTAATCTTGTCGTACGTTCCAGTGATATCAACAAATGGACCCTCTTTAGCCTTTTTGTTTGTTATCCTGCCAATTAACACGATTTCAGAGTCAGGAATTAAGAATTCATCAACTTCGTAAAGCTTTAAGCCATCCATCAGCCAAGCGGCGTACTTAAACTCCATACCTTCAGGAACCCTCGTTGATGCTGCAAAGAGAAAGAGAGGATGGACTCCAATTGCTATCGCTATTGGCAAGTCTTTGCCCATTTCAACGGCTTTCGTCCACAACAAATATGTGTGTCTTGGAGGCACAAGCCTTGCAGCAAATTTGTTTTTATCAATCAACATCAATCTGTGTATGCTTGCATTGTACGATTTTGGATTCAAATAATCAGAATCAAGTTTTCTTGCAATAACAACTCCAGCCGTTACATATCTTCCGCCATCCCCTTTATAATACCTCAAAATCGGCAGATCGTACAAATTAACCTCCTTCGATTGTAAATCCAACTCTTTAAATTCCAATATTTCAATCTTTTTAGTAGAATTTGTGAAATTGGAGAGATGCTTAGCCAAGTCTTCCTTTTGAACTCCCAGATACTTGCACAAAAGCTCCCTTGTTGCTATGAAGTTTTTTGCCACTTTTTTACCCTCAACGTTTAGCAACAACGGTTTTTTCTCATAATTTTTTTGCTTAATAAACTTTAAAACTTCATCATGCCTTAATTCTTCGCTAACCTCTATAAAATCAATCTGTTGCATTACTTCCCTCAAATTCATGGGGTAAAAGACGCTTGTATGAGTATTTAACGATTTGTCTCGCTTATCAAATTCTTGAAAAGTGAGCGTGGATGTTAAATGCCTGAAAGATACAGATCGTAATAGGGGTGAATTGCTTTAATTTTGTTTTTGCGACAGTAGCCTACAAGAGGTCTATCGAAACTTAAAATGGGGATATCATAGTTCATAGCTGCAATTAAGATTGACGAGTCTGTAAAACAAAACTTCCAAGTATTTTTAGATTTTAAAATCTCTTCTTTTTCAATATAAACTTCTTCAATTTTACTAAGAACTTCGATAAACTCTCCGAGAAATTTTATCATTTCATTTTCCTTCAATTTAGCTCTACGCTCTGCAATTGCATGAAATTCAGAAATTACATATGGTGTTGTGTAGACACTTCTCATAGAAGATATATATTTTTCTAAAATCGTTACTACATTTTTAAGATCTGGCTTTGGTATTCCAGGATTAACTTTTGGTAATAAAGAGCCATTTCTAAACTTGAAAAATGCTAGTAAAAGTAATGGTCCCGTATCAATTATCACCTTTCTTTCGACCATGTCATTGATTGTCAGCACTCAATTCTACCTTAGACGGTAGTTGTTTAATGCTAAGAACCTTACCTTCTTTTCCATCTAATTTCACTTCGTATCGTACTCTGGATTGGGCATTTATGTGCGGATAAAAACTACATAAGATTCTCCAAACTCCTTCATTTTCATTATATTCAACTTCTTCGATAGTAAAAGCAATAACACTCAATTGACTGTGCACTTCCTCAAAATATTTTCTAGCTCTTAAACTAGCTTCCCTACCATCTATACCGTCCTCCATGATAAGCATATTGTTCTAAAATTATTTATATTTTGGAAATTGACTTTTGTTTACAAAGTTATTTATTAATTTAAATTAATTTAATTTTTAGTAAAATAATTTAAAAATAGATTTACAAATTAACTTAAAACAAAAA
>JAGGXN010000015.1 GCA_021163065.1 Archaeoglobaceae archaeon
ATTATATTTAAACCTTACGAAGGATGAAGGATATCATCGGATAACTGTGGCATCATCTCCTAAAGCCATTCAGTAACATCACCAAGGGGAGCCTAAAGAGTTATGTGAGAAAGTGGGAATTAGAATGCTTAAGCTTGAGGACTTGGTTTATGAAGCTAATATCATAAGGTCTTTAAGTTTCTAAAATCTATTTGAAGACAAAGCTAGTGAGAAAAGTTGAGGCAACTAGGTGGATTTCATGAACAGAGTGAAGGAAGTAATTGAAAAAATCCGAGAGGAACTATTTGGAATTGGCATCGACTCTAGTAGATTGCCTGAAAACATAAAAAATTACATTCTACGCAACAATGAATTTAAGAGAGATGTTGCGAAACTTGCTGAAGATATTCATACTAAAAAGCCACATTTTATTTTCGAATTAATTCAAAATGCAGAAGATAACGAATATAAAATGATGTAATCCCGAAAATCAAATTTATTTTAACTTCTGACTGCTTGATAGTTCAAAATGATGAGATCGGGTTTAAAGAAGATAATGTCTGGGCCCTGTGCAAAATTGGAGGTTCTACAAAAACGAACAAATCTCTTGGATATATTGGTGGAAAAGGAATAGGATTTAAGTCCGTTTTTATGGTAGCAGACGAAGTTCAGATATTCTCGAATGGCTTTCAGTTTAGGTTTAAATACGACAAAAATGACCCTCTAACAATGTTAATCCCAGAATGGATTGAGCATGCCCCTGATTTTGTTGATCCTACTCAAACAAACATTATACTGGTACTAAATGATGAATCAAAGGCAAAGGCTTCTAGATATTTGGATGATGTCCATCCTAATTTGCTATTATTCCTTCGGAAATTAAAGATAATTGAAATTGAAGACAAAACAAGGGAGAAAGAATGGATATCAGAATTTTCTCCAGAGGAAGTTCCAGTTGTGATAGAAGAATACGATGTCCAGAAACAAATCCAACCAAAACCAAAGAAGGAAATGGAAAAGTATAACGAAAAATCTCCCCTAGACGAGACTTATTTTGAGAGTACTACTTCACCTACAGATATTTTGAGTAGAAAAACAAGAGAGGATATTGGACGATGGGGAGAGGAATACACCTTGAAGTGTATTAAACATGAATTAATGAAGAGATATCCAGATGCTATTGTGTTAGATACTAAACGGGGCTTTAGATTAGAGAGAAGCAGTAATGTAGTCATAGAAGTGATATGGGAAAACAGAAAATGCGAAAGTGGCAAGCCTTATGGCATAAAAATCATTGAGAATGAGGAAGAAACTTTCATCGAGGTGAAAGTCACTCCATCAACTACTAAGGAAACATTCCAACTATCAGAGAATGAATGGAGTTTCATGCAAGAAAAAGGCGATAGATACTGGATCTACAGAGTATATGGGGCGGGGGAAAGAAGCCTAAAGTAGTTAAGATACAAAACCCCGCCAGCTACATAAAAGAAGGAAAACTTAAAGTAAAACGTGTTACATTAGAGCTATTAGAAACTGGATAGACACCTTACTTAAACCTCCCACATTTCTCCGTTTTTCAAAACAACAGCCCTTTCATTCCACTTATCCTTACACCACCTTGAATTTTAGTTCTATCCTATCGGCTCAATTATTTCCCACCACCTCTGGTACTACCCTACTGCTTGCAGTAATCTCTCAGTGGGCATTTGTTGCACTTTGGGTTACTTGTGCATATCCCCTCTTTGATACCCAAGTCTCCGTTTCCATTCTCTTGGCAAAATGCCACCAGCACAATGTCAACGACCCTTATCCATTTATTACCCTTCTTGGCGATTTCCCTGCAGATTTTGATGGTTTTGTCTATATTTTCCTCCGTAGCTTCCCGGGATCTAAGCCATTCCAGGCGGCAGAAGAGTCTTCGGATTGTTGTATCGGGCTTCATGACTTCAAATCCCAAATCCATTAAGTAGTGATAAACTGTTACTTTTCCGAGCCCCTTGAACCTCCTAATGAGCTCAGGCCTTATTCTTCTCTTAATCCCCTCGTAGTCGTCGAAGCTAACTCCAAACGAATCAAGATAATTGGCGAATGACCCGTATCTCTGAACTATTCTCTCGAACTCTCTTGCATTATGAATGCACGCCTTTATCTTCCTTCTGTTCCTGATCATGTTCCTATCGTTCAGCATCTTCCTTATGTCCTCTTCCCCGTACTTTGCCACCTTCCTAAAGTCATCGAAATACTTCTTTATTGTTGACATCCTTTCATCCACAATTTTAGCATTCATCCCGGCGAAGAAGACGACCTGGACGAGTGTAGTATACATCTCTTTGTCACTTATCCTTTTGTATCTCCCTGCATACTCATCAAACTCCTTTATCTTTTTATCAAACGTTTCCTTGTTTTTACTGATTTCCCTTAGTTTGTCAAAAATCCCTTGGAAAAGTCTGGCATAATCCTTGTGTTTCTGTATTGGCAAGTTTAGAGAATACCATAGGTTCCCATACTCCTTTAGGATCTCGAGCTGGCGGATTATTGTACTGTCTTTCAGCGGGGCAATTATGAGACCGATGTCATACCTCTGCAGAACGTCTCTGGCCACTTTCCTTAGCTCCTCAAGCCTTTTTCCTGCTTCGTATAATTTGATCTTGCTATCCAATGGTCTTTTGAAAACTTCTTTGGCAAGCTTCCTGAGTTTTTCGTCTTTAACGACATGGACACCAATCATGAATAGGGCGTCTTCGAGCATTCCGTCAGTAGTGGGGATCCATATCACCGAGTTCTCCTTTAACTCCGGATAAAGAGGTATTAACTCCCATGATGGGCGGTCATTCTCATATAGTAGCAAGACGTAACCTGGATTTGGCAGGCCGTAAGTAATATGGGATTGATTTCCAACGATAATAAACGCTGTGGCACCCGTTGAAATCACCTCCATACATCACCAAAGTCTCCGCTCTCTACTCTTACTCCGCTCGAGTCATGTGTCCACTCCCGGAGCACTGCAGTGCCGAATCTTGTATCCACTTCGACTGGGTTATAGGCAGCATTTACCTCCATGCTGTTGATTTTCTCGAAAGTTTCTCTACTAACTTCGTATACTTCGACCTTTAACCTTCCTTCGCCTTTGATCGCATAAGGGAGAACCTCGACGTAAAGGTCGTAGCCTTCAATCCAATCCTCACCAAGGAATTTACTATCCTTTAAATAATCATGCAGTGGTTTGCCCTTCCTGAGAGTGCCATAAACTGCTATCTTCATCATCATTCCCTCACAATTGTAATTTACTTTTCTTCCTAGACCCCCTCAGCTTTTCTATTTTGGGGATGCTGGGCACTTATCCTCGTGCCTTTTTAACGCACCATCATCTATTAGGGCAAAAAATTAAAAATCAGCTGAAGCTCGCAAAGCCTATCTCATACAACTGGCGAAGCATGCGAAGGACTTTTCTGGCCGTGTACTTGAAGTGGAAGTTCTCTTTTTGGGTTTCCCAGTTTTTGAGAAGTTTAATTACATCCTTCCTTCCAAGATCTTGGACGTTGATTTCTGCATTCCCTGAAATGCAAAGTTCCAAAACGGCTTTTAGGGGGTTCTTCAAGCTTTTTTCTGTTTCCGTGGAACTTGGGGAGGACTTTCATGAGGAGCGCTAGGTCAAAAATTTCGTCCTTACTTTCAAATTCAACTATTCCCTTCTCCCAGCTTTCTTTGGCATTCTTGAAGAACAAAGCAATCTCATCAATTACTCTGTAGCCAAAGTGTAATCCAAATCATAGAAAAGCGTTTCAACGAATCACGGGATTTAGCAAAGGTGTAAAAATCAATTTAAATAAAGAAATCGATGGGGGGTATAAAAATGAGGAGACAAAACGAGACAAAGGCTAAGACTTGGTCGAGGAATTCAATAAATGTGGACATCGTAAATTATCTGATTCCTAAAGTTTTTTGTAGTTTTATCACAACTTCATTAAACTTGCTTTCGTTTAGAATTCCAATTTTCTTAATGATCAATCTCTTATTGA
>JAGGXN010000009.1 GCA_021163065.1 Archaeoglobaceae archaeon
ATAGTGCTCGGTGCTGGTGAATTGCACAGAACTGGGCAGGGAGTTATCATTACAAACCCCTATGTAATACCCTTCTTTGCTTTTTTTGGAGCATTGATAGGTGTTGTTGTAATTTTGCTGTTAGCAAGATTAAAGGGTTTGTCACCAGAGGCCATGATATTAGCTGGAGTGGCTATGGCATCTTTATTTTCAGCAGCGACGATGCTCATGCAGTACTTTGCTGAAGATATCAAGGTTGCTGCTGTCGTATTCTGGACTTTTGGCGATATAGGCAGGGCTACTTGGAAGGAGATACAAATCATGTTTTTAGCCGTAGTTCCTACCTTGATTTACTTCATCTACCGCAGATGGGACTACAACGCATTGATAAGTGGGGATGAGACGGCTATATCCTTAGGAATTGATCCTGAAAGGGTTAGGCTTGAGAGTATGCTTCTTGCATCCTTTATTACTGCAATATGCGTTTCATTTCTGGGCATCATAGGTTTCATTGGCTTGGTAAGCCCACATATTATAAGACTTGTTGTTGGTGGCGATCACAGATTTTTAATTCCACTATCAGCATTTTTAGGCTCATTGTTATTGTTATCTGCCGATACCGTTGGTAGAACAATTATAGCCCCGATTGTTGTTCCTGTTGGAATTGTTACGTCTTTTATGGGTGCTCCAGTCTTTATTTACCTGCTTGTGAGAGGTGGTAGAAGATGAATAATGGAAGAATGATTAAAGCTCAAAATTTGAGATTTGCCTACAATTCGAAGGAGATTTTGAAAGGGGTAGATTTTGAAATTAAAAAAGGAGAGATGTTTTTTATTGTTGGACCTAACGGATCTGGTAAGTCAACGTTGCTCAAATGCCTCAATGGGATTTTAAAACCAAAGGGGGCTGTTTTTATCGGTAAAGATGAACTTTGTAAGCTCTCGAAGAATGAAGTGGCAAGAATAATGGGGTACGTTCCGCAGAGAAGTGAGGTTAATTATTTAACCGTCTTTGATACAATCTTGCTTGGCAGAAAGCCTCACATGAAGTGGGGGATAAGCGAAAAGGATGTTGAAGTTGTTAATAAAGTCATTGACATGCTCGGATTGAATGAATTGGCATTTAGGCGTTTAACGCAGTTGAGTGGGGGAGAGTTGCAGAAAGTAATTATTGCAAGAGCATTAGCCCAAGAACCTAAGATAATACTGCTCGATGAGCCGACAAACAACCTCGATTTAAAAAATCAGATTGAAGTAATGAGAATTCTTGAAAAGATAGTTAAAGAGCATGGTATTTCAGCAATAATCACTATGCACGATTTGAATGTAGCATCATTGTATGCAGACACGATCGTTATGCTAAAAAATGGTAAAATCGTTGTTAAAGGTGGTGTAGACGTTTTAAATCCCGAGAATATTGAAAAAGTTTATGGCGTTAAAGTTTCAGTTGTTAACTTAAATGGTAAGCCGTTGGTTATACCGACTTAAACTGTTTAGCATTGGAAAATTTTATTTTTTGCCTGACTTGAAAGATTTAGTATGATTGATGAGGCGATACAAATTGGAAAAAAACTTGCTCTCTTTAAACTTATCGATGGTGCAAGTGGTAATTTGAGTTTTAGAGTAGATGGAGAGATTGTTATAACAAAAACTGGAGTTATGCTTGATGAATTAAATGACGATTCCTTTGTTAAAGTAAAAATTGGTGAAAAAAAAGACATTGCTTCAAGCGATTTAATAGTTCATCAGAAAATATATGAAAAAACAGATTATAAAGCTGTTTTACACTGTCATGGAGTTTACAACGTTGTTTTATCTTTGAAAATGGATGAAATTGTTCCAGTTGATTTGGAAGGCAAAATGTATCTTGGTAAAATAAAGGTTGTTGATGGAGTATTTGGAAGTGAAACTTTGGCTGAAAAAATAGCTGAAGAGATTGCTGAGAAGGGAATTGTTATCGTTAGAGCTCATGGAATGTATGTGGCAGATAAGGATTTAACGACCGCTTTTAAAAAAGCGATGTATGCTGAACATTCGTGTGAAGTATTGTTTAATTATTTGAGTATAAATAGATCTGAATATAAATAGTATCTTAGCATCGTATAGAAAATCATAAATTGCATTAAAAAATAATAAACAGCGCTATGAAGTATATCAAAGCTCAAATTGATAGTGCGCTCTTTGTCGAGATACTTAAAATTCTGAAAGGGTATAAAAAACCCCTTTCTTTTAGAGAAGTATCTAACTCATTAAAGCAGAGAGATTTGGAAGTTGAAAGAAAAAAACTCAAGAATTTAATTGAAACAATGATTAAGGAAGGATACTTGAAGCAAGAAAACAAGGGTTTTGTTATAACAAACCTGGGAATGGATGTTTTAATGAAATGTACAGTATTTGAGAGGTTGGATGAATTTGTTGAAGTAATACATTACAATCTGCATATGGCAACATTTGATTTGTACAAAATGAAAGGTACTGTACCGATAAACATTGCGATGATTGATAAAAACAAGGTAGAAGATGCGTTGGAGATAATCGATAGACTTGCTCATTCAAAACTTGTAGTGTCTGATTTGATGCAGATTTTTGATGAGGACGAAACAGTTGGGGACATAGTCATTCAAAGTGGAAAAGTAGGTATAGTTACGATTTCAACTACAGTTTATGATGTAATTGCAAGAAACATCAATGTTATTCTTGAACCTTATGCTGCTGGTTTGTTGCACTATTCTAATTTTAAACCAAACGGTTTGGTTGAGCTGATATCATATAAAGGATTAACAATAAGCCCTGGTTTACTTTTTGTTAGAGGGGGTTACACGTCTGTTTTAAGAACAATCAAAACTGGAGATGGTTATGCCATTTGTGACTTAAAAAATGTAAGCGTCCATATGGTTAAACTTATTGAGAGAGAGCTTTTTTTAGCTGAGGCGAGAGGCATTAGCAATGCTATAGCAGTAGTATATCCAAGAAAGCTACCATTTGATTTGTTAATAGATAGAAGAGCTAAGTTAATATTTCCAAGTGGGTTGAATTACTTTGCCCCTTTGCAGGAAGCAGGCTTCAATCCAGAAATGAGAATTAATGAAACTTTAATTGAAATTACAAAATTAAAACCGGTAGAGGAATTTTTGTAGGTTAAAAATTTTAAAAAATATTTAAAATTAAATTTAAATTTAAGACAAAGGTAGCACTTGCCTACCCCAGACTGTGTTAACGAGTTCTGCCATTGCAATGTACCATGCAAGAAGTCCTGTAATAAAGATCTCCCAGCCCATTCCTACTCTGAATCCTGACATGTCTGCTCCCGTGGCAACTCCGTATGTGAAGGCGGAAAGCAAACAGAAAGCTATGAACAATAGCCAGAACAGTGCTGTCAGAAACTTCCCAACCTTAAACACTGCAAGGCAGAAGGCAAATGTAAACAGTGTCCACATCAGGAAGAATCCAAACTCATCCATCGCTGTAACCTTAACGCCCGCAGTCGGAAGAACAAATGCTAAGAAGAAGACCGCCCACCAGAATGCACCATATGATGAGAAAGCGGTTCCACCAAAGATGCTACCTTTTCTGAAATCGATGACACCGGCAATAAATTGGGCAGTTCCACCGAATGCTATCGCCAGAGCAAGGGTAGGGCCACCTCCCCAAAGTCCTGCGTGGTGAAGTCCTGTTGCCATTGTTGTTAATGCAAAGCCCATTAATCCAAGAACTGCTGGGTTTGCCCACCATTCTTTATACATGCCTACTGTTTCGAATGCGCTTTTCAATTCATACGCCCTTTCTTTTTCTTCAGCCATTCACACCCCTCCTAGATTTCTCACGATTAGTAATTATATTTATAATATTTAAGGTTTTCGAATCAATTTAAGAAAATTTTAAATATTATTTTCAGAAAACTAAAAATTTTTTTAATTATTTAAGATTTTTGGTTGAAATTCTAGAAAAATATAAATATTATATCACATTCTA
>JAGGXN010000198.1 GCA_021163065.1 Archaeoglobaceae archaeon
GCAACTTCAAGCAAAACTCTTTGCTGATCGGGTAAAGCGTCTTTACCGACAAGCATAACAATTTCCATGAGATTTGCCTCTTCTTGCAACACAGTCATCATCCACGTCCTCAATTCAGGCCAATCTGGAGCTACATTCTCCTTAAACCAGTCTGCAAGTGTTTCTGCATACAAGCTATAGCTCTGCAACCAGTTTATAGCTGGGAAGTGTCTTCTTGCTGCAAGCTTTGTATCTAAAGCCCAGAACACCTTTACAATTCTAAGCGTGTTAACTGTTACTGGCTCACTAAAGTCTCCACCTGGTGGTGAAACTGCTCCAACTACGCTAACACTTCCAATATCTCCAGCTAAAGTCCTAACTCTTCCAGCCCTCTCATAGAACTCTGCAAGTCTTGATGCAAGGTATGCTGGATAACCTTCCTCACCAGGCATCTCTTCAAGTCTTCCTGACATCTCTCTCATAGCCTCTGCCCATCTGCTTGTTGAATCGGCCTGAACAGCAACATCGTAGCCCATATCTCTATAATATTCGGCAATTGTAATACCAGTATAAACTGAAGCCTCTCTTGCAGCAACAGGCATGTTTGACGTGTTTGCAACTAAAATAGCCCTCTCCATTAACGGCTTTCCAGTTCTTGGGTCAATTAGCTCCGGGAATTCTTCAAGAACTTCTGTCATCTCATTGCCTCTCTCACCGCATCCCACATAAACGATGACGTGCGAGTCTGACCACTTAGCAAGCTGATGTTGCATAACAGTTTTCCCAGTACCAAATCCACCCGGAATTGCTGCAGTGCCTCCTTTAGCTATTGGGAAGAGTGTGTCAAATATCCTCTGTCCAGTTAACAATGGAACTTCAGGAGGTAATTTCTCTTTGTACGGCCTAGGAATTCTCACAGGCCATTCATGGTAAAGCTTCAATTCCGTTCCATTGTCCAAAACGGCTATTGTGTCTTGTGGTGTGTAACTGCCTTCGTAAATTTCAGTAATTACTCCACTAACGTTTGGAGGAACAAGTATTTTGTGCTCAACAACTTCTGTCTCTTGTACAGTACCAATTATGTCTCCACCATTTACTTTATCACCTTTCTTTACCGTTGGTTTGAATTCCCACTTCTTTTTCATGTCAATGCCATCAGCTTCAATACCTCTACCAATGAAATCGCCAGAAATTTCCTTCATCACAGGTAAGGGTCTTTGTACACCATCGTAGATTGATCTAATCAGTCCCGGACCTAATTGAACACTCAATGGCCTTCCAGTGTTTTCAACTTTACCTCCGGGTCTTATTCCAGAAGTATCTTCGTAAACCTGAATTAACACTTTGTCTCCTGCCAATCCTACTACTTCACCCATTAATCCTTCTACTAAACAAACATCATACATCCTAGCCTTCAATCCTTCAGCCACTACAAGTGGCCCTGAAACCCTATATATTTCTCCAACTTTTCCAACAGTACTTACTTCCATAGGTCAACACCTATCGCCTTTCTTATTTTATTTCTCAATTCTTCAACACTACCGGTTCCGCCAACCGAAACAAAGGTTGGCCTAACTCTTTCATCTATCTCCCTCTTTAAAGCAAGAGGGAGCTTTTCGAGATAATCCTGCTTTATAACAACAATTCCAACATCTTTATCCTCAAGCACTTTTTTAACAGCATCCACAAGCTCTTCATCATTGATAACGTTGTATACGTTCTCTGTAGGAATTCCTCCAAGACCAAAACCAAGGTTAAAATCTGGATCACCAATTACAACGAGCTTCATACTATCACCAACTGTCTTTCAATCTCCTCATTTGGAATATTTTGCCATTTGCCCCATCCCAAAATTCTGAGATTGTCGATTTCTACTTTCTTTAAAACCATGTATTGCAACACTGGAAGAATCGATAGCGGATAGTTACTCGCCTTTCTTGCAATAGCCTCAATCCATGCTTTATCAAATTCAACTTCGATTGTTGAAAACTCTTTTTCGATTTCTACTCCTTTCCAGAACCAGTACCCCTCTAAAGACTTTGTTAGCTCATCCCATGACATTGCAGCTAATTTTCTTGCCTCATCTACACTAAGCTCGTATCCATTTGGTATTATCTTGTCCATGATTTCTTCCACAGGCACATCTTCTACCTTAAGTCTGAGAATCGTCTTTATATTCTTTATGTCTACTTCCATCTTGACAAAGTCCACAAATAACTTTAATGAAAGTTCGGCTGGTTTTAATTTTGTTATCTCATTGTAGTATATCTTGTAAAGTTCATCCTCTATTTCGCTTATAGACACGGTTCCATACTTTGAAAGGGGTTCGTTGTATGGGGTTCCTTCAAAAGCCTTTACGATTTCTTCTGGCTCTTTCATCATCAGATTCTTGTAAAATTCTATGTCTTTCTCACCAGCAGCAACTATCGTTTCTTCAATCTCCTCTAAAGGTGCATTAGCAACCTTTCCTCTTAAAATGTTTATAATATTCCAGATATCCCATCTTCTTAAGTACAATGTCAGCAGCTCTTTGGCTAAGCCAAAAGACACTCTTACAATTTTGTTGTAAGTCCTTGATAGATTTAGGTATAAGGCGTAATCGAGCAACCTTGGGCCAGAATACTTGTATGCTAATTCATCAATTTCCTTTTTATATTCTGTTTCTTCCAAATATCTAACAATCTCGTTGAAATCCATGTTTAACAACTTTCTAAATTCATCTTTGGGAATCAACTTTCTCTTCATCACTTTTGTCCTTGCAACTATGTAAGCCCAAGTAGCGTTTTTCCCTATTAGCATTTCAATCACCCGAACAGAATCTTAGACACTTCACTCATTTTTTGCTCATAGAGTTGTGCTAACAGCTCATCGAAGGTTAAGTTTAACCTCACCTCCCCGTCGGGGCTTTCTAATACAACTCCGCCTAAACAGTTAATGTTGCCCCCGTATTTCAAATCTTTTCCAAGATTTTTGATTACTTCTTTTACTACAGCCTCATCGTCCTTGTTTGAGTAAACTATCATTCCTGACTCAGCGTTCTTCTTTAGTAGTGCCTCCAATAATTTCTTTTTCTCTCCAGAATCCATTTCTTTTATTTTTTGCTTTGTCAATTCAAAAACTGTTTCTAGCAACTCTTTTTGCTTGTTCAAAAGTAGCCTTTTCATCTCAAGGTTTACACTCGAAACTTCCTGCTTTCTAAGCCTTTCAGACTCTTTTTCAGCCTCTTCTCTGGCTTTTCTTAGTATTTCTTCTGCTTCAGCCTTAGCTTCGGCTATTATTTGTTCAGACTCTTTTTCAGCCTCCTCCATTAACTTTTTTACTTGCTCCTCTCCTTTCTGATAAATTTCCTGAATTATGCTTTCAAGCGGCATAAATCACACCTTCAGCCATAAGCGAACATCAGTATGAAGCTAATAACTAGACCAAAGATAACGATGGTTTCTGGAATAACTGTGAACAGCAAACCTAAACCAAGGAAACCTCTGTCCTCTGCAATAGCTCCTACTGCTGC
>JAGGXN010000014.1 GCA_021163065.1 Archaeoglobaceae archaeon
AAAAATGGAAGTAAAACTCGTCGTAGATGGAAAAGAAATCGAACTGAATCCATTTGTTTCGCAAGTTTTCTTTAAAGTCGTTGCCGCTTTGGTTTCAACGCTTAAAGGAGTTGATGAAGATTGGGCTTATGTGGAAATTGGAATTTACAAGTAGGCGATAAAAATGAAAGTTAAAATTAAAGAATGTTTGAAAGAAGTCCCAGAATACGTTGCAGGAAAGAGTATTGAGGAAGTCAAGCAAAAATATGGGTTAAAAAGAGTAGTAAAGCTCGCAAGCAACGAAAATCCCTATGGGGCTAGTAAAAAAGCCATTGAGGCTTTTAAAAAGTTTAGAGATTTTCATATTTATCCAAAAACAGATTTTAAAGAATTGAGAGAGAAAATTGCCGACTACATTAAAGTTGATGCAGAAAAAATTGTCCTTGGAGCGGGAATGGACGGAGTGTTAGAGAACATATTCAAGATGTTTCTTAATGCCGGAGATGAAGTAATAATTCCAATCCCTTCTTTTCCTTACTATCACACCTTAACAAAGATGTATTGCGCCAAAGACATTCGAGTAAGTAGAAGGGAAGATTTTACGATGGATGTCGATGCAGTATTAGATAAAACAAATGAAAAAACGAAAATAATAATCGTCTGCTCTCCAAACAATCCGACAGGCAATGTGGAGAGAAAAGAAGATGTTAAGAGGTTGGTTGAGGAAACTGACGCTTTAGTTTTTATTGATGAAGCATATGTTGAATTCTCTGATTGCAACTTAATGGATTTAGTAGAATACGAGAATGTTGTTGTTGCAAGAACTTTCTCCAAAGCCTTTGCCCTAGCAAATCTTAGAATAGGCTATGCTGTGATGGACGAAAATTTAAGAAGAGAATACATGAAGGTTAACACCCCTTTTCCTCTTTCAACGCCAGCAGTAAATGCTGCAATTGCAGCTTTGGATGATTTGGATTATGCAAAGCAATGCATTAAAAAGATCGTTGAAGAGAGAGAAAGATTGAAAAAAGAGTTGAGCAAATTTTTCGAGGTCTATTCATCACAAGCCAACTTTTTATTCGTTAAAAGTGACGTGAAATCAAAAATTGTTGCAGAAGAGTTGTTAAAGAAAGGAATTATAGTTAGAGATTGCTCAAACTTTATCGGATGCGATGAACACAGCCTTAGAATAAGCGTTGGCAAAAAAGAAGATAATGACTTTCTGTTAAACGCTTTAGAAAACTTAAAATCTGAGGGAATTTTATGAAAATTGCTTTAACCGGCACACCTGGATGTGGGAAGAGCACAGTTGCAAGAGAACTGAAAAAAATAGGATATAAAGTTGTGAAGGTTGAAGAATTGGCTAAGAAATTTGATTGCATTCTATCAAAAAACGATGAAATTGTTGTTGACGTTGATAAGTTAGCAAGAGAATTTAGTAAGGTTAACTTCGATGGAATAATTGAAGGACATCTGTCTCACTTGCTGAATCCAGATATTGCAATTGTTTTAAGATGCAATCCTATAATTTTAAAAAAAAGACTGGAAAAAAGAGGTTGGAGTAAAAGTAAAGTGTTGGAAAACGTTGAAGCTGAGCTAATAGATGTAATCCTAGTTGAGGCTTTAGAATGTAAGAAAATTTACGAAATTGACACAACAAATAGGGATGCTAAAGAGGTTGCAAAAATCATTGATGAATTGATAAAGGGTGAAGACATCGATAAATTCAAGCCTGGAAAAATAGATTGGATAAAAGAAATTGGAGATGATATAGACTTATTTTTACGCAAAAACAATATTTAAATTTTTAAAATTTGGGCAACTTTTTAAACACTTCTAATAAGAATAAAAGCAATGGAGCTGATTAGAGAGATTAGCGAAGAATTGAAAAGCTCTTACATCGACTATGCAATGAGCGTAATTGTTGGCAGAGCTCTGCCAGACGTAAGGGATGGTCTAAAGCCCGTGCAGAGAAGAATACTCTATGCGATGTACGAAATGGGTTTGACGAGCAACAAACCATATAGAAAGTGTGCAAGAATTGTTGGTGATGTTCTCGGCAAATATCACCCTCATGGCGATGCTGCTGTTTATGATGCCCTCGTTAGGATGGCTCAAGATTTTACAATGCGCTACCCATTGATCGATGGGCAAGGAAACTTTGGTAGCATAGACGGCGATGAAGCTGCAGCAATGCGTTACACTGAAGCAAGGCTTGCAAAGATTGCAGAAGAGATGCTTGCAGATATTGACAAAGAAACGGTTGATTTCGTTCCAAATTTTGATAATACTCTAAAAGAGCCATCAATACTACCGGCAAAGATACCAAATTTGCTAATAAATGGGAGCAGCGGAATAGCCGTTGGCATGGCAACAAATATGCCCCCTCATAATTTAAAAGAGGTTTGCGATGCAATAGTTGCATTTATAAAAAATCCTGAAATATCGGTTGAGGAGCTTATTAAATATATTAAAGGCCCAGATTTTCCTACCGGTGGGGAAATACTAGGAGTTGATGGAATTATCGAGGCTTACAAAACCGGAAAAGGAAAGATTGTTTTAAGAGGCAGTGTTGAAATTGAAAAGAGGGCGATTGTGATCAAAGAAATACCTTACATAGTTAACAAATCCAAATTGGTTGAGAAAATTGCTGAATTAATTAAAGAGGGCAAGTTGGAGGAGGTAAAAACTGTTAGAGATGAATCAGATAGAGAAGGAATAAGAGTTGTTGTTGAACTAAAAGGTGATGCAAATACTGCTTTAAACAAGTTGTATTTGTTTACAAACCTGCAAGTTACGTTTGGAATAATAAATTTAGCCTTAGTTAACGGAGAACCAAAGATTTTAAGCCTTAAAGACTTAATTTCTGAATACATAAACCATAGAAGAGAAGTAATCAGAAGAAGAACAGAATTTGAACTAAAAAAAGCAAAAGACAGGTTACACATCGTTGAGGGTTTAAAAAAGGCTGTTGAGAATATAGACGATGTTATTAGCTCGATCAAATCATCTAAATCTCCAAAAGAGGCTAAGGAAAAGTTAATCAAAAAATACAAGCTTAGCGAAAAACAAGCTGAGGCTATACTTCAAATGAGACTCCAAAAATTAACAAATATTGAAATAGAGGCTTTAATAGATGAATACAAGGAATTAGTCAAAAAAATTAGAGAATTTGAAAAAATACTGTCATCAACAACAAAAATAGACGAGATAATAATTAAAGAAGTTGAGGAGATTAAAGAGAAGTATGGCGATGACAGAAGAACAAGAATAATCGAAAAAGATGAAAGCATTAGCGTTGAAGAGCTTGTTGCCAAGGAAGATAACTTGCTTGTCGTAACTCAAAACGGATTTATCAAGAGAATGAACATAGATAGCATTAGATTGCAAGAAAGAGGCAGAGTTGGAACGATCGGAATACAGCTCAAGGACGATATTCCAATAATAACAACGAAATGTAACTCTCACGACAAGCTTTTGTTTTTTACAAATCTTGGAAAGGCTTATTGGATTAATGCATACGAAATTCCAAAGCAAGATAGAACAGCTAAGGGAGTAAATATCCGAAATTTCTTGGCATTCGATGAAAATGAAAGGGTTGTATCAATTCTGCCTATAGCAGATTTTAGCGGGTATGTTGTGATATTAACAAAAGACGGGCACATAAAGAGAACGAAGTTAATGGAATTTACAAATGCAAAGAGAGCCGGAATTAATGCAGGAAATGAAATAACATGCGCAAAAATTTGCAATGGCGATGATGTCTTCATTTCAACAAAGAAGGGATATGCTGTTAGATTTAAAGTTAAAAGTGTTCCAGAACTTGGAAGAAGTGCAAAAGGTGTAAAAGCGTTGAAGTTGAGAGATGACGATTCAATTGCAAACGTTACGATGATAAAGAATGGTGGATACATATTAACACTGACTGAAAACGGTTATGGAAAATTAACAGATGAAAAACAATACAGAGCAACTAATAGAGGTGCAATGGGTGTTATAAACATAAAGGTTACGAGGAAAACAGGAGAAGTCGTACTTTCAGAATTTGTACGAGGTGATGAGGAATTGATAACATTTAGCAAAGACGGTTACGCTTTAAGAACAACAGTCAAAAAAATTCCAGCAAAAGGCAGAAATGCTTCAGGCGTGTTGGTAAGCAAAAAGGGTATAGCCTGTGCGGCGATACTATAACATTAATTAAGTTTTTTATAGACTTCCAGTTCTTAACGTTTTCATGATAAAAAGAATCAATGGTAGTATAGAAAATATTGAAAATTTAACGTTTAACGGCATTAAGGAAGGAAAAAATGGTTTAGGAATCGTTGTTTGCAAAGGAAGCGTTGCAGGAGTTTTTACTAAAAATAAAATAAAGGCAGCTCCTGTTAAAGTTACAATGGATGTTGTAAGAAATGGGGAAATCGAAGGCTTAATTGTCAATAGTGGAAATGCCAATGCCTTTACTGGTGATCTTGGCTTAGAGAATTCAAAGAAAATGGCATTATTGCTAGCTGAGAAGTTAGAAGTTGATGAAAAAAAGATTGCCGTAGCATCAACTGGAGTTATTGGAAAGCAGCTAGACATGAGTTGGATATCCAATAGATTCGAAGTTGTTTTTAAAAATTTGGGAAATAATAGACAAAAAGCTTTAGCTTTTGCCAAGTCGATTATGACCACTGACAAATTTGTAAAAGAGTGCGCCTTTAAAGTTGATGATGCAATTGTTGCTGGAATTGCCAAAGGAGCGGGCATGATTTGTCCAAACATGGCAACAATGTTGGCATTCATATTCACTAACGCACACTTTAGCAGCGATGAACTGCAATTGATGCTAAATAAAGTTGTTGAAAGAACTTTTAACACTACAGTTGTTGATGGAGATACTTCAACAAACGACATGGTTTTGTTGGTATCTGTAGGAAATAAAAAAGTCGATAGTGAGACTTTTGAAAAAGCCTTAAATGAAGTTTGCTTCGACTTAGCAAAAAAAATTGCTAAGGATGGTGAGGGGGCTACAAAGCTAATCCAAGTCATTGTTGAAGGTGCAAAAAACGATGAAGATGCATTTAAAGCTGCTAAATCAATTGTTTCTTCACTACTCGTTAAAACAGCGATATTTGGTAACGACCCAAATTGGGGCAGAATTGTTGCTGCTTTAGGCTATTCAAATGCTGAAGTAGATGAAAATTTAACATTGGCATTTAAAAATGAAGAAAAAGTTGTGTTGGTTGAACGTGGCAAAGTTTTAGGAAATGAGGAAAAGGCAAGGAAATTGCTTGAAAAAAGTAATGAAGTGCAAATTTTAATTGACCTTCACAAAGGTAATGGCAAGGGTTTTGCAATTGGCTGCGATCTATCTTACGATTACGTTAAAATAAATGCTGAATACACAACTTAAATCTTAAAATTTCGAGAAATCTATTAGATGTGTTTCCTTAACGACGTTTAAAACCAACATTGTGTACGTTTTTTTTACATACTCTAACCCAGCAACTCTCTTTACAAATCTGTTCAAAGAGTCTCTATCTTTAAATTTTGCAACAGTTATAACGTCAAATTCGCCGGTAACATCGTAAACAGCCGTAACGTTTGGTTCTTTAGCTATCATTTCTTCAATTTCTACAAGATGCTTTCCTTCAGCGGTTATTCCAATAATAGCTATTATATCGTAACCAAGTTTTGAGTAATCTACAATTGGAATAAATTTTTTTATCACCCCAATTTTTTTAAGCTTGTTAATTCTGTTGTAAATTGTACCTTCAGCAACTCCCAACTTTTCAGCTATCTCCCTAAGGCTTTTTCTTGCATCATCCTGCAATTCGATTAAAATTTTGATATCTATTGAATCAATTTTTACCATAAATGCAATAAAATTGAAAAATTTTTAAATTTTTCCCAAGGTTTAAAATTAAATAACAAATATTGCAGGCTTCCCAGGCATTGCAGCCTTTTTCTTACTCTCCGGAATCTTATCGGAATCCAAGCTTACTTTAACGCCCAACTCTTTTTCCAAGAATTTAATGTTCTCCTTAATCACTTCAAATTCGTTGATTTCGAAAACAAGCAATCCATCTTTCTTCTCTTTAAACGCTCTCTTAACAAAAGCGGATACTTCTTTACTCATCTTCTTGAATTTTTCATTGCTCATTATTTCTTTCATCGCATCTTTCATGTTGTTACATCTCAAAACTATGTTAACTACTTCTTTTTTCCATTCCTCTGCCGGAGATATGTAAATTTCCTTTGGCTCTTCAACGAATTTTAAAATTTCTTTAGCATCCTCAATCAACGTTTTCAAGTATTCTTCAATTGCCTCAGCTCCAACATCAATTTTCGATTCATCAAATTCTGGATAGTCCTCTAAGCTTATAAAAGTGTCATGTTTCAAATGCCACAACTCCTCGCAAATATGCGGAGCAAACGGTGCAAGGAGCTTAAGCCAATCATCAAAAATTACGCCAAGGTTTTCTCCGCCACGCCTTAAGTACCATCTAACATCTGCCATGACTTCAAAGAAAGCTGTATTAACAGCCCTCCTTGTTTGTATGTTGTCCATCGCCTCTATTGTTTCCTTAATAGCCCGTTGAAATCTACTAATCAACCATTTATCAAGCTTTGTTAGTTGCTTTTGCTCTTTTGTGTAGTATTCCAAAGCCAAAGAGTAAAACCTCCTTAAATGGTTTGCTAAACCTTCAACGTCTTTTCTTCTCCAATCTGCATCATTGTCGTATTCGGCAGCGTAAAGAATGTACATTCTTGTTACATCTGCTCCATGCTCCTTGACAGCTCTTTTCATCGTCAATAGTGGCCCCTTACTCTTGCTCATCTTCTTTCCTTCTAAGCTAACGTAGCCATTCACGGCTATTGCCCTTGGCCATAAATCTGGAGGGAAAATTGCTACGTGATGGAATAAGAAGAATAGCAGATGATTCGCCACTAAATCTTTACCACTACTCCTCAAATCCACGGGATACCAGTATTCAAAATCCATTTTAATTCTTTCCACTAACTCCTTACTCAGCTTGGACGACTTTGCAACTTCACTTACATCACCAATCCCCAAAAATACGTAGTCTAACAATTCCTGAGTAATATTCTCAGCCTTAAGCTCACCAGAATTGATATACTTAGCTAAAATATAATAAGCCATGTATATCGTTGAGTCTGACAAACTTTCAATCAGCCATTCTTTATCCCAAGGTATTCTCGTCCCCAACCCCTTTCTTCTTGCACAAGCCTTATCTTTAAGCCACTCAATCTTGTTTCTGAACTCCTCCTTATAATAATCTGGAATTATTTTCATACTCTCCAAATGTTCCAAAACTCTTTTTTTCCATTCAGGGTTGGAATAATTCAGGAACCATTGGTCTTTAACAAGTTTAACAACACACTTCGTACCGCATCTACAAACTACTGGTTTTTCACTAAATTCGTAAAACACGTCCCCAATACCCATTTCAATTAAATCTTGCGTTAGCCTATCTTTGATTTGCGATACTTTAATGCCAGTATAGCTACCAGTTATCTCAAGCAAAACACCTTTATGGAATTCTTTCTTATACAAAACCTTCGTTGCTTTCTCTAATTTTTCAACATCATTTTGCGATTCTATTTCCAACTCTTCAACTATCTCCTTTGCTGGAATTTCATAGTTTTCATCCTCAACTTTAATTAAAACGATTGGCTTAAGATTCTCAATTAAAGATTTATCGAGATTAAATTTCTTCAAATACTCCTCATTTTTCTTTAAATCCTCAATTGCAACGTAATCGTAAGGAGCGTGTGCTGGGACACTCATAACAACTCCAGTAGCATTGTCTGTGTCAACAAACTCAGCTGGTAAGATTGGAACTTTGTTTTTAGTCAAAGGATTAATAACAAATTTTCCAATGAAGTCCTTTGCATCGACTTCTTTAATCAACTCGACTTTTTTGTCAGTATAAGTCAGCTTTTCGTAAGCCTCCTTGCTCACAAACCACGTTTCATCATTAACCTTAGCTAAAACGTACTTAGTAGGCTTAACCCAAATATTTGTGACACCAAAAACCGTCTCAGGCCTTAAAGTTGCGCACGGAAAAATTATTTTTTCATTATCATCTAAATAAAATTTTATAACTGTAAACTCCACTATAGTAGCATTTTCACCCATAAGCAAGTCGTGGTCCTCAACAGGATTTTGATCGTGGGGGCAGTATCTAACAGGATGGGAACCTTTAACAACCAAGTTTTTCTCCTTAAGCTTCCAATATTGCCATTCAATAAACTTCTGATACTCTTCATCAGTTGTAGTAAAAACCCTTCTCCAGTCAATTGAATAACCAATGCCTTTTAAAGCTTTCAAAGCCTCATTCGAAAAATATTCAACTATCTTTTCAGGAGTAGTTAATCCTAATAAAACATCCTTAGGAACATCGTGATACTTAGTATATACCTCTATCGTCCTTTCATCTCTCTTAGCAATCAACTCAGCTAAACCAATAATTGGCGTACCAGTAACGTGGAATCCCATTGGAAATAATACATTGTATCCCCTCATTCTCATGTACCTTGCTATTGCATCCCCTATAGTTAGAGTTCTCGTATGACCAGCATGTAAATTACCATTCAAGTAAGGATATGGGATCGTTATGAAAAATTTCGGCTTTTCATCTGGATCAGCCTCAAATATTCTATTTTTTTCCCACTCTGACTGCCATTTTTTCTCAATAGCAGCAAAATCAATTTGCATGGTTGCAGATATAAGACTGGATTAAAAAATTTATGTAATTTCAAAGCAAATTAGTAAATTTAAAAAACACTTGTTAACCAAATTTTCAATATGGTTAACAATTTGAAGATGGTTTTAGCGTGCTCAATGGCGGTGATAACAGCAATAACAGCCCAGATCAAGTTTAATATTGCCTTTATTCCTTACACAATGCAAAACTTTGGAGTAATGCTTTCAGGATTGCTATTAGGCCCCGTATACGGCTTTATTTCTCAATTAATCTACATTGGAATGATAGGTATTGGTATTCCAGCAGCCTCAGGCTTTAGTGGTGGTATAGCAGTCTTAATCGGTCCAACAGCAGGATATATTTGGGCATTTCCAATAGCAGCCTTCATAGCAGGCTCATTCAGAAAAGCTTTTTGGAAAGAAGGAAAATTTAAAGAGAAAGTAGTAGTCTGGATTGGGTGCTGCATTGCAGCGATTCCAATTTATTTAATTGGATTTGCAGTTTTCTACTATTATGCTACAATGAATGCAAATCTAATAGCATGGGGCACCAAAGCTTCAAAACTCTTTGGATTAAACTTAAACCCGTTTTGGAGTGTTTTTGTTGCAAGCGTAATTATATTTGTACCACAGGACTTTTTTGTAGACCATACAATTGCAATCTCAGCTTACAGCTATTTAGCTGAGTTGCTAAGGCAGAGAGGAATAAATTTGGATTAGGATGATTGAGCTGAGAAATGTGAGCTATACTTATCCAAATGGTGTTAGAACTTTAGATAACGTAAGCTTAAAAATAGAACATGGAGAAAAAGTATTCTTGGCTGGAAAGACTGGAAGTGGGAAATCCACTTTGTTAAGATTGTTAAATGGATTAATACCAAATTTTTATGGAGGTAAAATAAAAGGAGAAATTTATGCATTTGGCAAACCATCGCCGAAAAACGTTTTCTTCGTTTCTCAAAACCCTGAAGAACAGATTTTGACAAATGTTGTCAGAGATGAAATTGCATTACCATTGTATGGAAAAATTGACGATGTCAAAGGAAAAGTCGAGGAAGTCGCTGAAATATGCGGAATTAAAAATTTGTTAAATAAAAAAACTTACGAATTATCGGATGGAGAGAAGCAGCTTGTAACTATTGCTACTGCTTTAGCATCAAATACTCCATGCATCGCCTTAGACGAACCTTTTTCACATCTACATCCTGCAATAGCTAAAGAAATTCTAAATTTGCTAATTGAAAGCGATAAAACGATTATAATGTCCGAACATAGGCTTGAATTGGCAAAAGAGTTCGATAGAATTATCTGGATTGGAAACAAAATTAAGGACAGAATTGTAACAAGAAAAAAAGATGAATGGGAAAATAAAGATGAAAAAATTGCCATAAAAATAAACTCAATCAGCTATGGGTATAAAACAAAGTTGTTTGACAATTTCAGCTTAAAAGTTCCAGAAGGAAAAATTTATGCTATAACGGGAAAAAACGGTTCAGGAAAGACAACTTTACTAAAAATAATTGCTGGTCTAATTAAAATAAATGGTGTAGAAGTCAATGGAAAGACTTCCATTGCTTTACAATATCCAAACTACCATTTTTGTGAAAAAAGAGTTGAGATGGAGGCTGATGAAAGATGGCTGAAGCTTCTTGGCTTAGATAAGCTAAAAGGTAGACATCCACACTCCTTAAGTGGTGGAGAAGCTAAGAGGCTATCGATAGCAAAAGCTCTGAATGCCGATATCGTGCTGTTAGACGAGCCTACTGCTGGGCAAGATTACGAATTCAGGGTTAAATTACTTGAAATCTTAAGAAACTCAGGAAAAACTGTGGTTTTGGCAACGCACGATGAAAAATTAGCATCTATGTGCGATGAAGTTGTATCCTTAGGCAATGATAGCAAAATATTTTGAAGTAGTAGAAAAGGCAATTCAGGAAAAAGATTTAGATAGTAGAGTTTCGATAATATCAACGATATTGCTAACAACCTCGATTTACCTATCAAACTTTCATGTAGTCGTGTCTATTCTAATTTTAATTTTTATTACAGCCTTTTCAAAAAATGCAATATTTGGAATTTTAGCATCAATTCCATTCTTAATATTTTTCTCAATCTCAATAACTTTTTTTGGCGGAAATTTGTTGGTTGTGTTAGCAATAGCTGCATTAATTTCTATTGGAAGTGGAATACTCTACGGAACGAACATCGAAGAATTGAGAAAAGCTTTAATCTACTTCAAAGTTCCCAAAAAAGTGGCATTTATCCTTTCCTTAGCATTTAGGATGTTTTATATCTACATCAAAGATTTAAGGAACATCTCAGAAATTTTAGCCTTAAACGAAGTAAGTAGAATTTCCTATTATAAAAAGATGATGAAAACCTTCGTTTCCATAGCAATTCTTAGATCTATAGCCATTGCCGAGGCCATATATTCGAAGGATTTAAAATTTGATGCAAATTTTGACATGAAATTTAAAATGAAAAGGAAAGATATCATTTTACTCATTTTTTCACTCTCAACTTTAGCAATTTCAATCTTTTTTGGCTTTAATGCTAAAGCCTAAAATTTATCAACTAAAAAAGTTAATTGGGGCTATGAAGTACAAAATACATCCTATCCCTGTTGGTGTTAGAATTCTCCCAAAGTGCGCTATGACGTACTATTTTGATTGCGACAAGACAATGTACCTTCCAGTATTTACCTGGTATTTAGAGGGGGGAAACAAGAAAATACTCGTTGATACAGGCACAATGGATCCATTTAAAACAAAGGAAGTTGAGAAAAATTTAGGTAAAACGTACACATTTCTTGAAGCCTTAGAAAAGTACAACTTGAAGCCTGAAGATATTGACATAATTATACATACACATTTACACAACGATCATTGCGAAAATGACTTTTATTGCACAAACGCAACTATTTACGTTCAAAAAAAAGAGTACGAGTTCATGCTTAACCCTCATCCTGTGGATTTTAGGTATGACAAAGAATTGCTTGAGGATGCTATTGAAGAAAATAGAGTCGTTTTGTTAGATGGAGATACCGAAATAGTTGATGGAATTTATGTAATGTCAACTCCAGGTCATACTGTTGGTGGGCAATCAGTTGTTGTTGAAACCGCTAAGGGTAAAGCAATAATAACCGGTTTTTGCTGCATAATGGAAAATTTCTATCCTCCGCCAAAAGTTTCAAGATTCATGGAAGTAATACCAACTGGAATTGTGTTAGATACAATAGAAAGTTACAACAGCGTTTTAAAGGTTAAAGAAGAAGCTGACATAATTTTACCATCTCATGAACCATCGTTAATTAATCAAGAAACCATTGGATAATTTTTAAATTTAATTTTTTAATTGTTTGAAAACAAATTAAAATGTGGAGACTTTACCCTCTATAACCAAATTTGTTATCTCGCCTATATCTTCCAAATTACTTTCCGCAATTTCTTTAATTGCTCGACTCATTTTTTCCACTTCAAAATCTTTTTTCGGCAAAACTTGAATGCTCAATGCTTTTGGCTCGTTAATCGGCTTTCCAATCTGGCTTAGAATTCTGACATAAATTTCTCGAATTCCTTCGACTTTCTCAACACATTCCTTAGCTATTTTATTCGCAAGCAAATTGTAAATTTTGCCAACATGATTTATCGGGTTTTTCCCGCTTGTAGCTTCCATACTCATCGGTCTGTTTGGGGTAATTATACCATTACACCTGTTACCCCTTCCAACACTACCATCGTCTCCGTTCTCTGCTGAAGTTCCAGTTACTGTTAGATAAACGCATCCCCTTTCATAATCATCAGCAGTATTAACGAAAACATCTACTTTTCTTGAAGTATATTCTACAGAAATTTCTTTGACAAAATTCGTTAATTCATCCTTTACGGCGATATAATCATTAACGCTATTCAAATACTTGTCCACAAAAGCGCATGCAATCGTTAATGTTATCTTGTCATTCTCCCTCAATCCCATTACCTTTACGTCTTCACCAATTTCAGGATTTTTACTCCTAAACTCCTCATATATTCTTCTTTCAACATTGTAAACAAGTCTCTCAGTCTCTGAAAATGGAGCAAAGCCTATTCCAAATGATGTATCGTTTGCTAATGGAACTTTTCCCCTTCGCCTTTCAAAAACGTCTTTTAAGTCAGTACTTCCCTCACCAATTTTAACGTTGAAAATAACGTCAGATTCTGGATCTAAATTTGCCATATGGCTTTTAATGTAATCCCTAGCAGCTTTATATGCTACTTTATCTGTTGGGATGTAGCTACCATCAAAGAACTTTGTTGCCCTACCAACAAGAAGAATGTAAATCGGCTCAATTACTTCTCCACCACCAAATTCTGGAATCGCCCTTCCGGCAACAATCTGAGTTTCATCTGTGTTGTGGTGAAGTATGGCACCAAAGCGCTTTAAGTACTCCTTACTCAAAGCCCTACTCATAGCCTCTGCTATTCCGTCTGCAAGGCTATCTGGATGGCCGATTCCCTTTCTTTCAACGATTTCAGTATCTTGTTCCTCAACAGGAGTGTGAACTATTTTTTCAACGTAAATGTTCGTCATTGCATCACCAGACTGAAACTTTATCTGAGAAATATAAAACTTTGTTTTAACGCTCATCAGCTAAAACTTCATTCAGTTTAATTAAAACATCCGAAGCTTTTAGTATCTCCTTTGGATCTATTCTTTCTTCGTAAGTATGGCAATATTGCAGCTCTCCAGGACCCCAAACAACTGCATCGCATCCTTTCAGCTTTAAGTTAATTGCATCTGTCCAAGATGGCATTTCCGAATAAATTACATTTAATCCAGACATCTTAACAGCTTTTTCAAGCTTTTTAACAACATTACCACTTTCAAACCCATTGCTTTCTTCAATGATTTTTACATCACAACTTTCAAGTAAAGTTAAAATCCGATTTTTCAAATCTGCAACAATTATTTCTGGAGAGAATGTAAAATCGATCTTAGCTTTACATTCTTCTGGTATAACGTACTCATCGCTACCTCCATTAATTTCCAAAATTGATTGCTTTACCATTTTTAAAGCTTTTAACTTTTTAAAGAGCTCAAAAAATCTTTCTATTGCATTTATCCCATACTCAGGCATTGAAGCGTGAGCCGCTTTACCTTTGACAACCACTTCTATTTCCAAACTTCCATAATGCCTTTTTGCAATCGTTAAAGATGTTGGTTCCATTACAACAGCCATTCTCGGTTTGTATGTAGTTGAGAAGTATTTCGATCCTTTCCCACCCTCCTCCTCATCTGACAACAAAGCTACACCAAAATTTAATTCATCAATTTTTTCTAAAGCTAAAAGAATTGATGCAATGCTGCCTTTAGCATCACAAACACCTGTGCCATAAGCAAATTTGCCGTCAAATGAAAAGGGTCGTTTTACGCTAACAGTATCAACATGAGTTACAACAAAAAATTTTGCTGGATTTACAATCAAATTAAGATCATCCTTTACAACATTGAAACCCAAATTTTTGATGTAATCATAAAGAAAGTCAAATATTTCATTTTCGTTTCCAGATGGTGAATGAATTTCAACTAATCGCTTAAGCAATTTAATTGTCTCATCAAAATCAGATTCCATAAAAATGTTAGGCTAAGTTAAAAATCTTTCTAACTTTTGTGGCAAACTATTTAAAGTTGTTAGCATCCCCATTAAATTATGGAATGTCTAATCGAGATGGCTAGAAAAGGCTTTGCACCAGATTGGCTTAAAGAAGTTGCCGAATTTGAAGGTATTGAATTAAATAAATTACTCAAGCTAATTTCTCGTGGAGAAGTTGTTGTTCCAAGAAATATTTTGAGGAATGAAGATTTTAAGGCTAAAGCAATTGGAAAACTCGTTTCAACAAAGATTAATGTAAATATTGGAACTTCAATGGATTATATAAACGTTAATGAGGAAATTGAAAAAGCGATAGTAGCACAGAAATATGGTGCGGATGCGATAATGGATTTATCAACCGGAGGCAATTTAACATTAATACGCAAAAAGATCATGGAAGTTGTTGAAGTTCCTTTTGGAACAGTTCCAATTTACGAAGCAGCAAGGAGTTGTAAAAGGGTTGTTGACATGGACGAGGATGATTTCTTTAAAGTTGTGGAAAAGCAAGCTAAGGAAGGTGTTGATTTTATGACAATTCATGCTGGTGTTAATTGGATTACTGTTGAAAGACTTAAGAAATCCAAAAGATTGCTTGGAGTTGTTAGCAGAGGAGGAGCAATAATAATCGGATGGATGATGCACAATGGACTAGAAAATCCATACTACAAGGATTTCGACTATTTACTTGAGATTCTAAAGGAATATGATGTAACTATAAGCTTGGGAGACGCTTTCAGGCCTGGATGCATTCATGATGCCAGCGATAGAGCGAAATACATGGAATTCATCGTGTTAGGTGAATTAGTTGAAAAATGCAGGCAGGAAGGCGTACAAGCAATGGTCGAAGGGCCTGGGCATGTACCTTTAGATGAAATTGAAACGTCGGTTAAAGCCATGAAATACGTTACAAAAAACGCTCCACTCTATTTACTGGGCCCATTAGTTACGGATATTGCTGCAGGCTATGATCATATAGCATCGGCAATTGGTGCTGCAATTGCTGGAATGGCTGGAGCAGATTTTATATGTTACGTTACACCTTCAGAACATCTTGCACTACCAACAGTTGAAGACGTTAAAGAGGGAGTTATTGCTGCAAAGATTGCTGCACATGCGATAGATTTGGTTAAAAAAGGCCAGAAAGATAAAGCGAGAAAGGTGGATTTTGAGATGTCCTTAGCAAGGAAAAATTTGGATTGGAAAAACCAGTTTAAATTATCTATTGACCCCGAAAAGGCAGAAAGGATTTGGAAGAAAAGGAGATCGACAAGCGAAGCTTGTAGTATGTGTGGAGATTTATGCGCAATAAAAATTGTTAAAGAGGCTTTAGAGAGAGAATGGAAAAAGATAGCCTAATACCGAAAGATCATATCCCGAATCCGCTAATAGAACATCACAGGATGGAATATCCCCTCTCTCAACAATTTCCCTCAAGATTACACCATCGTTCCCGGGTCCCTTCCTCACATCTTCAGCCAAAATCGTCTGTGATTCTACATTAACAACCACCGTTAGCTTAGTCCAACTCTTCCTCTTCTTTCCACTCCTCTTAGCGTAGTAATAACTTGCATTGTCCTCTATCAACCCAGTAGAATCTATTGCCAGAATATATAACATCACATTCAGCAATTTGGAACTCTCTTCTAACAACTCTTCAAATCCTCCTCTCTCAGCCTTTTTACCGCCTTACATATCGCTGAATAGTCCTTCAAATTCAATGCTTTCCTTAAATTTCACTCACTAAAATTCTTCCTCCAAATCCCTGTACGTCAGATTGTATACTATCCCGTACAAAAACATTGCTATCAACTGCCAGAACTCATATTTCTTCGGTCCCCTCCTACTATACTTCGGTGATGCTCTCTTGCATACCTCGTAACACTTCTTCGCTACTATTTCCCTCCTCGTTGCCACTCTATATCCTTGTCATCCCTTATCATAAATTTTTTCAGCAGAGCAATAAATTTTCTATAATGAAGTAGTGACAATCCTACAAATGTTCTTTCTGCCTCACAGCTTTTCATAAGACTGATTGATCTAAGTCTTCTAAATTTAATTAGCAAGCTCCCAAAATTCTGTGTAGAGGTCGAAAATCTTATATCTGTGATAATTTTTGTTAAAACTATGAGCATCAATATTTTCTTAAGCTCACCCCGAAAAGGCTTGGAGGGTATTAGAGAAGCTCTTATCCGTGAAATCGATAAGTTCAATCCTTTCTTAAATGTTATAGCTATGGAAAAGAACGAATTTTGGGAGAGTCACCCCTCACAGAAGGTTAGTATCGAGAATTTAAAAGAATCTAACATTTACATACTTTTAATCGGAGATCGCTATGGAACTGTCATAGAAAATTGTGAAATCGAAGACTGCCCGCTTAGAGGTAAGGAATGCAATGGCGGAATATCCTACACTCACTGCAAGTACAGATTTGCAAAAGCTATGGGAATTCCCAGGTTGTGTCTAAGGATTCGTATTAAAGATAATAAAAAAGAAGACGAAAAGATGCTTGGGGAGTTTATCGAAGAAGTGAAAAAGTTTGATACTCCCAAGTATATCACAGCCAAAACTCCCGATGAAGCCATAGAAAAAGTTGTAAAAGAGATAAGAGGTATATTACCCAAAAATATATTGCCCAAAAAAATCGTAGAGTGGTATAAAAATGATGAGCTGAAAATTCCCATGTTTTTTGGAAGGGGCGAGGAATTATCAAGAATCTGGAATAAGTTTAAATCTGGTGGTGTTTTGTATATAACGGGTGTTGGTGGAATAGAAAAAACGAGTTTAGCGGAGGTTCTTCTTATCTTAAAAGCCATAGAAGGTTGGAGGGTTTTTGGTGTTTACAGGAAAGGAAGCTATACAGGTTACAAATTGTTCAATGATCTTGCCAACAAAAACGAATTAAAAGATGTCATCAAAAAGATCGTCCTTAATTTGGACAGCCTGACCTATACCGAGCTATGTGAAAAATTAGCAGGAATTAAAGGTAAAATAGATTACGATAACCTCATAGAGATACTCGACGAGGAAAACGTTATCTTACTCTTAGACGATTTACAGTTTGCCGATGATGATGTCAAGGAGTTCGTTAAACGATGTGAAGAGAAGCTTTCGAAGTCTGCGATTATCGTAACTTCAAGGAGGTTTGAGGGGGCTAAAAGGGTTGAGATTAAAGGTATAGAGAGAGATTATGACTCCTACGTAAAGTATCTTGCAGATAAATACAGTGTGTCAATCGACGACAGCAAAATTGAAGAAATTAGAGAACTTTCAAGAGGTCATCCCATATTGACCGAGATAATCGTTCGTAACTACCATAAATGCGAATTATCGAAGATCAGTGAAATTTCGAAGACTCTTTCAGACGACGATTTTGTGAACGAATTTTTAAAGAGGCTCATCGAGGAAAACATTAAAGGCCAGAGCTTAGATTTTCTGAGAAAGCTTTCAGTCTTCAGGAGAGAAGTTGGAAAAAGTATATTGGAAATTCTTAAGGTAGATGGAAAAATTATAAGAGATTTGATTGATTGGTTGATGCTTAGAAGGGTAAAGGGTGGTTATACGTTCTACGACGATGTCATAAAAGAATGCGTTTTTGGAATGCTAAGTGAAGAAGAGAAATTAAAGGCACATGAAAAGGCTGTAGAATATTACAAGAGTTTTTACGAAAAGTGTGTCAAAGGACGATCCAAAGATTTGATTTCAATAGTTTTTGAATACATCTACCACTTGGTTGAATGTAAAAAGTTTGAAGAAGCTTGGAAAGTTGTAGTTGATCAGAAAACGTTTGATGATCTACGTGGCAATGTAAACTTTGAGGAGTTTGTAAGAGTATTGGAGAAAATTCACGGAAATTTATACGGTTATAAACGAGATAAAACTGCTTTGATGATAGGCAGAGTTTACCAAGATCTTGGACAGTTTAAGAAAGCCGTCGAATTTTTAGAAAGTTTAGAACACGTCGAAGGAACGGATAAAGTTGAAAAATACGAACTGTTAAGTTTTGCTTATGTACGTTTATCTAAAACCATAGACGCTCTGAAAAACATACTCAAAGCCGTAACAATCATAGAAGACGAAAAAGAGCTTAAGAGATTGTTGTGGTCTTATGGTGCTACAAACTGGTATCTTTCAAACTTCGTCGTTTCCGTGAGAAATTATGAAAAATCGTTCGATGTTTATACCCATGGTCGGGTTTACTACAGTATTGGTGACGCATACATTCGTTTGGGTAATTTGTACGAATCCTATGAATCCTTTGATAAAGGTCTTAATGAATCAAGGGATAGACTTGAATCGGCTTTTAATTCATTGGGTAAAGGTTGCGTTTTAACACTTTTGGGAAAATACAAAAATGCAATTGAGGAGCTAAAAAATTCCAAAAGAGATTTCTTAAATATGAAACACTTTTTCTCGCCAGATAGCTACATATGTATGGGCGTATATTATCACATACAGGAAAAACTTGACGATGCTCGGAAAAACTATGAAGATGGTTTAAGAATCTCTACTCACGACTACTACACAAGAGCAGTAGCGCGACACAACTTGGGCATACTATACACGGATTTAGACATAGGAGATGCTGAAAAGTGCCTCAGAGAAGCTGAAGAAATCTTTAACAGATACGGATTCGCATACGGAAGGGCTAAGGTCTTGCATCACTTGGGTGTAATCGAAGAGTTAAGGGTTAACTACGAAAAAGCTGAAGAATATTACAAAGAAAGCCTGAAGCTAAAGGAAGACCTAACACGGGAAAACAGAAAGAAAATAGAGAAAATGATCAATGAAGACTCAGAATTTAGAGAAATTGTAGGAGAGGCAAGGAAACGTGGAATCGATGTGGTAAAAGACTTTGAAAAGAGAAATGTCGATAAACTTGGGAGAGCCGTAACCTTGGCTCAGCTTGGAGTTCTCAAATTCAAAGAAGGTGAGAAAAAAGAAGCGCTTAAAAATTTACGAAATGCCAGAAAGAAGTTTGAAGAGATATTTGGTGATTTAATGCTGGAATTCAACGTTACCTCTAATGAAAACCCGTATCTCAAGTTAGTAAATCAAGCAATTGACGGCATATTTAAGGGTAAAGCTAGTAATATAATATTTAGAGATTTCATGATTCCGTAACAAACTTCAAAATACCAACCTCCTCAACTCATCCCAAATCGCATCTATCCTCCTTCTTATATCGACATCCAACTACATCCGGCCACTTACCGCCCAAATTCGGTTTGTAAGTTGCGTGATCCAAGCTGTCTATCGGGCAATTTGGATTATTATTGCATCTTTGGCAGGATCGAATCGAGTCGTAACGCTCAAATAACCTCTCCAATATCGTGAACGTTAACATCGTCATCGACAACTATGATTACTTTGGTTAGTGAAAGCATGCCCAAGCTCCACAGTGCAAACATGACCTTCTTCGCACGCCCCAGATAGCGTTTTTGATCGAAACTATTGCCAAGTTGTGAAAACAGCCCTCAATCGGCAGATTTATATCGTTATATCGACAATTTCGACAATTTCTGGATACATGAAATGCAGGATATGGCTCGATTGGAGTATAATAACCTGTGTGATCTCCAAACGGTCCTTCGAGCTTTAAGCTCATCAACTTTCACATACCCTTCCAAAACTTTATAAAAAGTTAATTCCCGCCGTACAGAGGTCCACTCCCAGCATATACCTGAGCCAGCGTTTCCGGCACGGGCTTTAGTGACCGCGGACTGAACGGGTCGTTGCCTTCCCGCTTACATCCCGGTCCTATCAAACGGGTCTTCTACCCGCGCCCTTAAGGGAGGCTCTTTTCGGGGGCGGTTTCAGGCTTAGATGCTTTCAGCCTTTAACCGCATGGCGCGTAGCTGCCCGGCAGTGCCCTGCCGGACAACCGGTCAACCAGTGGCGCCGGAGGCTCGTTCCTCTCGTACTAGAGCCTCCTTCCCCTCAGCCTCCCAGACACCCCCGTTAGATAGCAACCGACCTGTCTCACGACGGTCTAAACCCAGCTCACGATCCCCTTTAATAGGCGAACAACCTCACCC